>CAVIFG010000156.1:1392-5652 GCA_963641955.1 Escherichia coli | reverse complement strand
CTCGGACACCGCGACGATAACCGCCTTGTAGCGAAGCTGCGCTTCCTTTACGTCGTTGAGGTATTTCTCCAGCGAGAAATCGCTCTCGGGGAGATAAATCATGTGCGGAGCGGGTTCGCCGTTTGCGCGCAGCACGCAGGACGAAGCCGCAAGCCAGCCTGCGTCGCGGCCCATTATCTCAACTATCGTCACCGAGGGGATGGAGTAAACGCGGCTGTCGCGGATTATTTCCTGCAGGGAAGTGGCAACGTATTTTGCAGCAGAACCGAAGCCGGGGGTATGGTCTGTTTCGGTTACGTCGTTGTCGATGGTCTTGGGCACGCCGACTACCTTTATATCAACGCCTTTTGCCTTGAAATAACCGTCCAGCTTCATTACCGTGTCCATGCTGTCGTTTCCGCCGATGTAGAAAAAAGCACGGATGTTGTGGCGGTTAAATGTTTCAAGTATCTGTCTGTAAGGTTCCTCGTCCTCGCTGAAATTCTTGAGCTTGTATCGGCAGCTGCCGAGTATCGTGGACGGGGTTTTCATGAGAAGCTGCTTGTCGTGCTCGTCCATGATGATATTGCGGAGATTGAAAAGCCTGTTGTTAAGTATTCCCTCGATACCATTTTCCGAGCCAAATATCTCGTCAACCTCGGGGCACTTCTCCGCCCCCGAAAAAACGCCCGCAAGCGACGCGTTTATCGCGGCGGTGGGGCCGCCCGACTGTGCTACGGCAACATTAAACATAAACAAATTCCTCCAATATATTGTGTGAAAACACCTTTACTATTATAACGCATTCGGTAAGAAAATGCAATAGCTTGGGAAGATTATTATATACATTTTATACACAAAAAACCGCCCGATTTTGCGCGGGCGGTTGTGTATTGTGCTGTTTAGTCACCAAAGGAAATGCCGATATCCTTTGCGGTCTGAACCATCTTGCAATCGGCGGGGACGAACTTTGTTTTCATCGCAACGTCGCCGAGGGAATTTTCGGTGATCTTTCCGTCCACCATGGCAACGGTGTAGCCGTATTTCTGCTCTTTCAGAAGCTGCGCAGCGTGCGCGCCGAACTGCGTTGCGAGGATACGGTCGTATGCGGAGGGGCTTCCGCCGCGGAGAATATGTCCGGGAACAACTGTCCTTGTTTCAAGGCCTGTCATAGTCTGTATATCCCTTGCGATGCGGGCGGTTGCGGTGGTTTCGCCGCGATCTGCACGAGCCTTTGCACGTTCCTTTTTCTTCATCTTTGCCTCGTTGATGTCGAAGCAGCCCTCTGCAACGGCGAGGATGGAGAATGCCTTGCCTGCGTCGGCGCGCTTGCGGCACGCAGCGGCAACCTTTTCGATGTCATACGGGATCTCGGGGAGGAGGATTATGTCCGCGCCGCCCGCAAGACCGCTGTAAAGCGTGAGCCAGCCAGCCTTGTTGCCCATTATTTCGATAACCATAATGCGGCTGTGGGAGTTCGCGGTGGTGTGTATGCGGTCGATGACCTCTGTGCCGATGTCAACAGCGGTGTGGAAGCCGAAAGTAACATCCGTGCCAAAAATATCATTGTCGATGGTCTTGGGCAGTCCGATAACGTTCAGTCCCTCTTCAGACAGCATATTCGCAGTCTTGTGGGTGCCGTTTCCGCCGAGGGTGAACAGGCAGTCAAGCTTGAGATCCTTGTAGGTCTGCTTCATTTCCTTGACTTTGTCTACCTTGTCGTCCTCGATTATCTGCATCATCTTGTAGGGAGTGCGCTTTGTGCCGAGGATAGTTCCGCCCTGCGTAAGTATTCCCGAGAAATCCGCCGGTTCCATCACCTTGTAGTCGCCGTGGATAAGCCCGTGGTAGCCGTCGTGAATGCCGACGATCTCCACCTTGTCCTCGCCAAAGGCTTCGTAGGTAGCCTTTGCAACGCCGCGGATGGTGGCGTTAAGGCCGGGGCAGTCGCCACCGCTGGTAAGAATGCCGATCTTTAATTTTCCCATAACATTTTCCTCCTCGATATTTCACAGCATTTGCTGCTTTATTTTAATTTCAGCCTGTTGTCCGTGCCGCAGAACATCAGCACATCCATGCTTACTATCCTCGAAAACAGCCTGTCGCTGTATCTTGATTTAAGCTCGTTGAGCGTAAGATTCGTGTTTATTATTATCGGAAGCAGCCTGTTTATCCTTGAATTGACAAGCTCGTAGACCATCGAAATGTTGCGCTCCGTGCTTGCTTCCGCGCCGAGGTCGTCCAGTATCAGCAGGTCGCAGCTCGTCACCAGTGACATCGTGTTTTCGTCTGTTTTTTTAAATTGCTCGCGGTCGAGAGTGCGAAGTATTTCTGGCACCGAAACGTAAACTGCGCTGAAACCGCGCTCAATAACGCGGCTTGCAATGGCAAGGGAGAGATGAGTTTTACCCAGCCCCGTTGCCCCGAGCATGACCATTCCGCGGCCTTTTCCGCTGAACTTTTCGGCAAAGCTTACGCAGTCGTTGTAATTCTGCCGCATTATATCCCGCGCGCTTGCGCCGTATTCGGGCACGACCGTTTCTGGGTAAAGGTCAAGCCTGAAAGAAGAGAAGCTGCAAAGCTTCATCGGCGACTGGTCGTTGATATCCTTTGTCGCGGCGTTGTACACCAGCTTGTTGAAGCACTCGCACCATTTGCCGTCCTTTATGCCCTTGTCGCAGCATATGGGACAGGTGTATATCGGGTCGAGATAATCCCGCCCGAAGCCCTTTTCTTCAAGCAGGTCGCCCATGCGCTTTTGTATCGCAAGATTTTCCTGCTTTATCTTCTCCATTTTTTCGTTGGTATCGCTGCCGTGCGCCATGATTATCGGAATGACCTGCGTCATAGTGTCTGCAAGCTTTGTTTCCAGTTCGGCGTATTCGGGGATTTTCTGAAAAATCTCCCGCCGCCGTCTGTCCTGCGCGAGCTTGTTTTCCATCCGCCGCGATTCAAGCGCCGCCTGCGCGGCTTCGTAATATTTTGCGTTTATACTCATTTATCTGACCTCAGCTCTGACTGCTGTACTGTTTCTTTATCTGCGACATTACGTCGTCAACATTGAAAGACGAGGGCTTCTGCTGCTCTGTCGCCTTTGTGTCGGCGTTTTTCTGCCTGTGTGCAGCATGAAGCTGCTCGGCGGATTCCCGCGTGCGGACGCCAGCATTGTTCCATGTTTCCAGTATCTTGTTGGCGTAGGCGAAAGAAACCTTTCCTGTGGAATTGACGGTGATGTCGTATGCCATCATTATCATCTCGGTATTAAAGCCCCAGTCCTCCGTCCATACGCGGATGTATTTGCGCATTTCGGGGGTGAGTTTGGATTTCATCTCCATTGCTTCGCGCAGGCTTTCTTCAACACTGTTCTGCTTTTCCATGGCGGATATGCGCGCGTCGGCAAGCTCGATGGTGTTTATTTCATCGTCGCTCCAGCTTTTCGCAACGGTGTTTATGTAATTCGGGGTGGTCTTGCCGATTTTAAAGCAGTACTTCAGCAGCATTACCGCCGCCATTGCGGGTATTCCGAAATGATCCACCAGCGAGATCACCGTCTGCGATTCCCGCGGGCGGAGCGCACGGCCGTAAAGCTTCTGCGCCTCGTCGAACAGTACTTCTATCTGCGGGTCGGTTTTTATTCTTCCCGCGATCTCTCCTCCCGAAACATAAATGCCGCTCTCGGCGGAAATTTTTCTCACCGAGGAAGAGGAAACAGGCGCAGGCGGCACGGCAGGCTCGCTCACTTCGTCGAGGGTAAGCTGCTGCGTGCCAAGGGACTTTGGTTTTGCGGAAGCAGGGGAGAATGCGTTTGAATCATCCGCGGTCTTTTCGGTGTCGTAGCGGATGACGCCGCGCTGAACCCAGAAAAGCGCAGCGTCCTCAAGCTCGCCGACTTCGCGGAAACCGAGGGCGGATTTAAGCTGCTCGTCCGAAAATTCCTCGCCGCCGTGGCGGAGAAGAAACAGCAGCAGCTTCAGCGAGTTTCCGCCCGCAAGCTTAATATATTTATCAACAATGCCGGACGGCACAGCAAAAACGCTGCTCCATTCGCCCGCATTCAAAGAGTATTTCATATTATCACCGTATCATTTAATTCGTGTAAAATCGTGCCATATATCTATTTCGGAGCGTTCCGGCGGCTCGAATGCCGCGGCGAGCTTTCGCAGAAGCCCCTCGTCAACGTAATAATCAGAAGAAAGTCCCGCCTTTACAAGCCTGTTGCGCTGGAGGATGTTTGTTTTCCATTCATCATCGGGAATGTCAATGTAGTGCCATTTGCATGGT
>CAVIFG010000156.1:0-1382 GCA_963641955.1 Escherichia coli | reverse complement strand
GTATCTCAAGGGCGCGGTACATCGCGGAAACTTCCTTCCGCTCCGCCTTTGTCCAGAAGCCCCAGTCCAGCACGGCATCCGTGCCTGCGCGGACTATCTCCGCCGCTTTTTTATGAAGAAACCGCTTCGTATCCGCAAGGACAATATCGTGTTCCCTTATTTTCGCATGGCGGAAGCATTCCGATAACAATTCGTCGCAGGAGAGCAGCACGGCGCGTTTTTCCTGCAAAAGCCTGCGGCAGTAAAATGTTTTTCCGCTGCAAATTTTGCCGCACACCGCAGTGATTTCCGCCATGACAGATCCCCCTTGAATATATTTTATTATAGCATGATATGACTTTTTTTGCAATAGGAAATGAAATTTATTGCGGCGAAGCAGTCAATGTTTCTTTCCGAATATTTTCGCGGACAGCATACCGAGCGCCCATCTTAGCAGCAACGCCGCTGCGGTTATTGCAAGAAGAATTATCCACTGCGCCGTATCGGGCATTACAAAATAGAACAATCCGCTGAACAGCAGCAGTGCCCCGACAAACGCCGCTATAAGTAGTCCCAGCATTACGGCGCGCCATGTTTTGAACGGTCTGCATACGCTCCACAGCACCGCAAATCCCACCGAAGCGGTGAGCAGCATCGCCATCACCGACAGCGTATCCTGCGGTATCGAAAAAATATGCCCCGCCGCCGTCAGCAGCCCTACTCCCGCCGCAACGGAAATGCCCCCGGGGGCAGCTTTTTTCAGAACGTTGCCGATAAACTTTCCGCGCACAAGGCTGTGATTAGGCTCCAGCGCAAGCAGGAACGACGGCACGCCGATGGTCAGCGCGCTTATCAGCGTCATCTGTATCGGGCGGAAAGGGTAGGGAAACGGCAGAATTAAGAACAATACTGCAAGCAGGAACGAGAATATTGTCTTTACAAGAAACAGCGCCGCGGAGCGTTCGATATTGTTGATAACTCGGCGGCCTTCCTCGACGGCAAGCGGCATTGAAGCAAAGTCGGAATCCAGCAGGACGAGCTGCGATACGCTCCTTGCGGCGTCGCTTCCGGACTGCATCGCAACGGAGCAGTCCGCTTCTTTCAGCGCGAGGACGTCGTTCACGCCGTCGCCCGTCATTGCGACCTTATGACCCGCCGATTTCATCGCCTTGACGAGGGCGAGCTTCTGCCACGGCGTTACCCGCCCGAAAACGGTATACTTTTCGGCGGCTTCGGCGGTATCCTCCTCGGAAACGGTTGACATATCAACGTATTTATCGGCGTTTTCAAGCCCCGCCCGCGCGGCAACGCATGAAACCGTCAGCGGGTCGTCCCCCGAAATAACCTTGAGCGACACGCCCTGTTTTTTGAAATAATTGAGCGTCTGTGGCGCAGATTCGCGT
>CAVIFG010000155.1:0-5657 GCA_963641955.1 Escherichia coli | reverse complement strand
AACAAGCCTCCGAACGCTACAAGTCGCTCCCTTGCGGGAGCGTGGATTGAAATGGAAGAAGCTCCTCAAGGCGAAACGGTTTACATAAGTCGCTCCCTTGCGGGAGCGTGGATTGAAATACCTACGAAAGCATTACAGGTGCGCAGGTATCCCTGTCGCTCCCTTGCGGGAGCGTGGATTGAAATTATATCACGGAGGAACTCCACCTTGCGGAGGGCGTCGCTCCCTTGCGGGAGCGTGGATTGAAATTCCGTCGGCGTATCCGTCTGCCGAGCCGTCCCAGGTCGCTCCCTTGCGGGAGCGTGGATTGAAATAGTAAAGCACATCGTAGTGCAGTCTTTCCGCGGGACGTCGCTCCCTTGCGGGAGCGTGGATTGAAATTTTGGACTGTATGGATTGCCCCATCAGCGACATGGTCGCTCCCTTGCGGGAGCGTGGATTGAAATGGAAAAGGCGCGATTGCAAACCGTATTTGGGTTTGTGGTCGCTCCCTTGCGGGAGCGTGGATTGAAATGGTGCGTGTGTCTTTTGCCTGTCTGCGTGACATGTCGCTCCCTTGCGGGAGCGTGGATTGAAATCGGTTCCGGCTGGCCGTCAAAGCCACAGGCAATAAGTCGCTCCCTTGCGGGAGCGTGGATTGAAATTAGCTTCGGTCGCTCACGCCCAGCGCAGGAGCGCAGTCGCTCCCTTGCGGGAGCGTGGATTGAAATGTTGTCGCCGATAATGGCCGCCGTCTGCCCGTAAGGTCGCTCCCTTGCGGGAGCGTGGATTGAAATGGTGTAACATTGAGGGCGTTGCAGATCGGCACGATGTCGCTCCCTTGCGGGAGCGTGGATTGAAATCCCTTTGGCGGTTCGGCTCCCCGAGCCGCTTTTTGTCGCTCCCTTGCGGGAGCGTGGATTGAAATTCCCTGGACGCCTGGACGGCGGCCGCCCTAGAACGGTCGCTCCCTTGCGGGAGCGTGGATTGAAATGACGATTGGGACATGACTACTGACACTGTGCGACGTCGCTCCCTTGCGGGAGCGTGGATTGAAATGTCTTCACACGAGCCGCTTTTTTCTAAACGTACCGGTCGCTCCCTTGCGGGAGCGTGGATTGAAATACAACAACCCGATAGACCGATGGTGCTTGTACGTCGCTCCCTTGCGGGAGCGTGGATTGAAATTACTGCTCCGTCGGAATAACGGCACCGTCGTCGTCGCTCCCTTGCGGGAGCGTGGATTGAAATCACTTCCCCCCGCAGAACGGGCAGGGTTTAAGTTTGTCGCTCCCTTGCGGGAGCGTGGATTGAAATTTCACCGCGTCCTCGCAGAATGCTTTAAGCTCCTGGTCGCTCCCTTGCGGGAGCGTGGATTGAAATAAGATATGGCTCCCATGACTGGACTTGAACCAGTGGTCGCTCCCTCGCGGGAGCGTGGATTAAAAACAAATCCGAGCAATATAACACATTCTCCCGCACCTTGCATATGCGAAAAAGCATAATTCCATCCCGTTTATTATAAATCCCCATCGCAAAACCAATCACATCATAACAAACAATAGCACAATGTGGTAATTTGCACAAATAAACTTGACAATCGGCTTGAAAAGTTGTATGATATAAAAAAGGGAGTTATTTATGGTAAACGTAAAAAAGTACATCAGCAAGATCGTTTTTGCTGTGCTGATATTGGCATTTATTATATGCTGTATCATCCAGGCGCCGATCTCGGAAGCTATAGGTTCGCTGTGGTCGCTTCTTCCGCCGATTGTGGCGATAGGCCTCGCACTTATCACAAAAGAGGTTTATTCCTCGCTGTTCATCGGCATACTTACCGGCGGCATAATCTACGCCGCGGCAACATCCACGGGATTTGAGGGAATGTTCAAAACCGTTGTTCAGGATGGACTTATCTCTAATCTTTCGGATTCTTACAACGTCGGCATATTAATATTCCTTGTTGTGCTCGGCGTAATAGTCGTTCTTATGAATAAAGCAGGCGGCAGCCGCGCTTACGGCGAATGGGCGGCGGCTCATATTAAAACAAGGCGCGGCGCGGCGTTGTCTACGTTCTTCCTCGGCGTGCTTATTTTCGTAGACGATTATTTCAACTGCCTTACGGTCGGCTCTGTAATGCGCCCCGTAACGGACAAGCACAATGTTTCCCGTTCCAAGCTTGCATATCTCATCGACTCCACCGCGGCTCCTATCTGCATCATCGCCCCGATATCCTCGTGGGCAGCTGCGGTAAGCGGCACCGTCGATGGCGTAAACGGAATATCCCTCTTCATCAACACCATTCCGTACAACCTCTATGCGTTCCTCACTATTTTAATGGTTATTTTCGTTGCCGTTTCGGATTTCGATTTCGGTCCCATGAAAAAACATGAGGACAACGCAAAGAACGGCGACCTGTTCACCACCAGAAACAAGGTTTACGAAGAGGACGCTCAGCCCGTAAGATCCAAGGGCAAGGTCATCGACCTTATCCTCCCCGTTGTTATCCTTATCGTTCTGTGCGTTATCGGCATGATATACACAGGCGGCTTCTTCAGCGGCACTGATTTCATCAACGCCTTTGCGGGCTGCGACGCGGCTTACGGACTTTCCCTCGGCTCCATTGCGGCGCTTGTTGTTATTATTTTCTACTACATTATCCGCGGCGTGCTCAAGTTTACTGAGTGCATGGATTCCATCGCCGCAGGCTTCAAACAGATGGTTCCCGCAATACTTATCCTCACCTTTGCATGGACCCTCAAGACCATGACGAACCACCTCGACGCAGGCGTTTTCGTTTCCGGAATAGTAAAGAGCGCCACCGCCATCAGCGTGCTCCTGCCGCTTATCCTGTTCGTTGTTGCCATCGGTCTTGCTTTTGCAACGGGCACTTCCTGGGGAACATTCGGTATCCTTATCCCGATAGTTACCAGCGTGTTCAGCGCAGAGCTTGCAAACGTTGCAGAAACAGGCGAGATACCCTCCATGGTCATCATCTGCATTTCCGCGTGCCTTGCGGGTGCAGTTTGCGGCGACCACTGCTCGCCTATATCCGATACCACCATCATGGCTTCTACGGGTGCGCAGTGCGACCATGTTAACCATGTATCCACCCAGCTTCCTTATGCGCTGACGGTCGGTGCGGTTTGCGCGGTTGGATATCTCCTTTCGGGATTTGTTCAGAACGTCTTTGTTGTCCTCGGCGTTTCGATAGTTCTGATGTTTGCGGTTCTCTTTGCGATTCGCTTTTTCACTAACAGAAAAAACAAGGCATAATATTGACACGCAGGATTGATTATCAGCAGAGAGGAAATTGTACATGAAGAAAATAATGCTCGCTGCGGCGCTTGCCTGCGTATTGCTGACCGGATGCAGTAACGATTTCGCAAGGGCGCAGTACAACGCGGATGATATCATAGCCGAAAGCTCCAATCGCTGCGCAAAGGTCCTTTCTGTGTTAAACAGTTTGGATGACAGCGTGACATTTACAGTCGCGAAATTTGACGGCAGGGAAACTGTGTGGTCGGAGAATTACAGCGAGGATACAGACGTTGAAATACAGCTCACCTTGTCCATTGATACGGGTAAAGTCAAGCTTGTCCACATAGACAGCGACGATAATGTGACGGTCATTGCGGAATGCACACCCGAATCTTCGATCGAAAATGCGTCCACATATATTGTGAACATGAAGAAAGGCCGTAACCGCTTCAAGGTGGTCGGATACGACTGCACCAAACTGAATTTCACTATGGATATCGCTTAATTGCTATTGTGATACAAAACAGCCTGAGAAGTTTTCGCTTCCCAGGCTTGTTTTATTTATTGAATACTTTAAATATCAGAACCTGACTTCCCCCGCAACAGGCGACGGGGCGCTCACCAACTCCGTAAACAGCTCGCTGTAATTCAGCCTGCCGGACGTCAGCAGCACTGCACCTGCCCGCAGGTTTACGGGAATGCTCACGCCGCCGTGTTCGATGGTTTCGCCGTTGTGACAGAGCACCTTTTTCGCCAGCTCCTCCGCGGTGGATTTGTCGGTCAGACCTGTCAGCATGACAAATTCATCCCCGCCGATGCGGAACATCATCATCCCCTCGGCGCATTCGCGGTCTATTCTGTGCAGGCACTCAAGTATAGCCTTGTCGCCCGCTTCGCGGCCGTAGGTGTCGTTTATCTCCATCATATGAGAAATATCAAAGCTCAGCAGGTAGGTGCCCTGCATGGAGCTAATGTAGTCGTAAAGCTCGGAAATGTCATATCTCTGCGTCATAATAAACTCTCCTTTGTGCATAAAGAATCTCGGGAGATCAAGCCGCGGACACAGACAGGCGGATCCGCGGCGCTTTCGGAATTCCGTCGGAGTTTCGCCCCATACCCGCGAGAATGCGCGGGTGAATGCCTCGGCGCTGCCCCAGCCGTATTTCACCGCAATGTCCAGCGTGGACACCTCGCGGGTCTGTAATTCTTTCGCTGCGGCGGTGAGCCGCCTTCGCGAAATGTAGTCGCCGACGCTTTTGTGAAACACCGTTCTGAACAGCTTCTGAAATCCCGACAGGGAAATGCAGGCGTATCGCGCGCAGTTCTCCTGCGAGATTTCGCGGTCGAGGTTGTTTTCGATGTATTCCAGCGAGCGCAGGAGCGCGTTGAGCTTGTCGTTGTCCATTTGCTCTCCCTTTCTGTCGTGTATGTAAGCTTACGTTTATATTATAGCAGGATGAATTGATTTTGTCTTGATAATTTGAGCAAAAAAGAGCCGCGCACCTGCGCAGCCCTTTAATTTATTTACCAATCGGTGTCCCAGTCTGTGTCGCCGGCGTCCCAGTCGCCGCCGCCCCAATCCCAGTCGCCGCCGTCCCAGTCGTCGTTGTAGTCCGAGTTCGAGTCGGATTCGCTGTAGTACGGCGAGTCGGAGAAGTCGTTGACATTGTAGCTGCTGTCATAGCTTGTTCCCGCCCAGTAGTCGGAATAGTGGTCGGAAAGCGCGCTGTCTACTGTAGTGGCGTACCAGTAGTCGTTGACATAATCATAGCCGTACCACCTGTCGTACTGGCAGTAGTAGTAATTTCCGTTGTAGTTATAGTAGCCGGTGTTCGGGGATTTACTGCCGAGGTTGAAGAAAACAATGCAGGCGACGATTATCAGAACGCCTATGATTATTGTTTTAAGGTGCGGAAGTATCAGCCATCTGAATATTGAGTCCGAGTCCGAATCGGAGCTTTTCCGTTCGGACTTATTATTTTGTTTTTTTGTGCCGTATTTGTCGCGGCGGATCTGTATTTCGGATTTGAGTTTCTGATATATCTCATTTACGGCGTAAGCTTCGTCCTTGCCGCGGTAGCGCTCGGAGCGGGTGCCGTCGCCCTTGTTTTTATATACGATGAAATTGCCGTCGTCGTCCTGATATATGCCGAACGCCTTTGGCTCGGTGTAGTTGACGCCGATAAAGAATCGCATCTCCTCCAGCGGCAGGTTTTTGCTCCGGCAGAATGCTTTCAGCTCCTCGATGGTTTTGGGGATACCGTCGGCGCTGCGCATAACGTGCTCGTTGACCGCGCCACAGTTGGGGCAGGTCTGGTCGGTGTCGTCGATAAAGCTTCCACAGTAGTCACATTTTATTTTCATTTATTACCTCCGTAAACATAACGGCCCATTTATTTTATTATACATTATAATTT
>CAVIFG010000154.1:3439-5679 GCA_963641955.1 Escherichia coli | reverse complement strand
GTTATATCCGTAATCGCAAAATTCCGCGGTGCAAAAAAATAAATTAAGGGGGGACGAAATCGTCCCCCCAATTTTTATGTAATTAAAGTTTTCAAAAATCAGATATACTTCTCCGCCCATGCTTTCAATTCATCAGCACCGACGCCCGAAGCAAATCTTTTACCCTGGACAAGCTCTGCGCCCTTGCAGGAAGCGGCAAGTTCCTTATTTGTGTTGCCCATACCGCTGCCACCGGAGGTTGCAAACGGAACAATTTTCTTTCCGCTGAGGTCGTACTGCTCCAGAAATGTATTGATAATGGTTGGCGCAACGTACCACCATATCGGGAAGCCAACAAACACGGTGTCATACTGCGCCATATTCTCGACTCTGCCCGCAATGGCGGGGCGGATGGTCTTGTCGCTCATTTCGACGCTGCTTCTGCTCTTTTTGTTCATCCAGTCAAGGTCAGCTTTGGTGTAGGGCTTTTCGGGTGTTATTTCATACAGATCAGCCCCAGCCGCCGCTGCAAGCTTTTTCGCAAGCCCTGCGGTAACGCCGCTTGTGCTGAAATATGCTACCAATGCTTTGCTCATAATGTGTTCCTCCTTGTATATATCAGGCGTTTCCGCCTATTTTGTCATGCCTGCCGTTTACTATGATGTCTGCGGGGGCGTTAACTCCGCCGAAGAACAGTAAAACTTTCATACTTTTATGCGCCGTTTGTCTATGAATCTGATGTCAGCTTTATTATCAGCGAAATCAGCCTGCCCTCGTCGACGGGCTTTGCAATGTGGCCGTTCATCCCTGCGTCAAGGCACTTCTGAACATCGTCCGAGAATGCGTTTGCAGACATTGCTGCGATCGGTACTGTTTTCGCGTCGGGACGCTCCATTGCGCGTATTTTCGCGGCGGCTTCAATTCCGTTCATAACGGGCATCATTATATCCATGAGGATAATATCAAAGTGCCCGACCTCGGAGGCGGAGAACTCTTCCGCTGCTTCCCTGCCGTTCCACGCCTTTGTTACCTCTGCGCCATGCTCGCTGAGCATGAAATCCGCTATTTCCATGTTGAGTTCGTTGTCCTCGACAAGCAGTATACGTTTGCCGATAAGTGATCTTTCCGCCGTAGCCTGTGCCGCAGCTGCTTCATGAACAGCGGTATCCGTATCAAATGTCAGCGTTACATAAAACGTCGTTCCGACATTCTTGCAGCTGTTGAACGTAATGGTTCCGCCCATAACATCTACGATCTTTTTAACTATCGAAAGGCCAAGGCCTGTGCCCTTGTACTTTGTGCGGGCGTCGTCCGCTTCCTGCGAAAACGGCTCGAAAAGGTGCTGCTGGAATTCCTCGCTCATTCCGATACCGTCGTCCTTGCAGGTAAATTCGTATGTGACCTTGCCATTCTCCTGCGAAACGAGCCTTATCCCAAGCTTTATAGAACCGCCTGTCCTGCCGTATTTCACGGCGTTGCCGAGAAGATTCAGCAGTATCTGCCGCAGGTGCAGTGAGCTTCCCACAAGCTTCGTCGGCATTTCATCGAGTTTCGCGGTTTCATAGTGTATTCCGTGCTCTTCAGCCTGCGCTTCGATCACGGAATCGACTTCGTCCAAAAGCTGCGCGAGGTCAAATGGCTTGTGATCAAGCTCTATATTGCTGCTTTCAAGCCTGCTCATATCAAGAACGTTATTGACAAGCGCCAGCAAGGAACTAAGGGCTGCGTTCGCCTTGCTTCTGCATTTTGCCTGCATTTCCACATCATCGGGGTAGCGTTCCGCCATATTGAGGTATCCCTTTATACCATTGATGGGCGTGCGTATATCATGGCTTATACGGCGCAGGAACTCTGATTTTGCCATGTTTGCAAGCTTTGCTTCGTGGGCTTCGGCAATGATCTGCGCCTGGTATTCTGCCTCGCGCGCCTTGTCCTTATTTACATCCTGAAGCATGGCAAGGACATGGAACGGATAGCCCTCCTCATCGAAATCCACTACAGTAACGCTGACGCGGACCCAGTTCACCGTATCCCCGCGCTGTGCCTCGTAGTCGGTGTAATATCCATGGTGAATAACGGAGATATTCTCCTTTTTCAGCGCTTCGCGTATAAAGTCTATACGCATTCGGCTGTCAACTTCCTGCCTGTATTCTTCCCGAACCATGTTATTTATCAGCGTATCCTTAAGTTCGGTGTAAACTCCGTTTTCCGGAACGAGCTTATCAAGCCATGAAGCCAGCACAACGCTGCTGTATGTATCG
>CAVIFG010000154.1:0-3429 GCA_963641955.1 Escherichia coli | reverse complement strand
TCCAGCGAATGCAGTATCCCAATGGATTCGCGAAGCCGGCTATTGCTTTTCTCCAGTTCCACCTTGCCTGCGGCAAGAGCCCTGTTTCTCAGGAAATACAGCATCATGCAGAATGCGATATAAAGCGCTGTAAATACCGCAGCTACGGTAATCGTCGCCCCGAGAGAGCCCCATATCGGGAAGAAAATATACAGCTCATAACCCTCACACACAGAATGCGAAGCAAAATAAAGCTTTCCGTTATACCCTAAGGTGTGCATACCGCCGTCGCTTTCGATATTCTCAAGCCTGCGCAGAAGCTCGCTTGTCTGCGGAGTTTCTCCCTGCATAAGCATGTCGCTCGCCGCCAGAGCGATGCCGTTTTTCGCAACGATATATGCGCCGCTGCGCTCCAGACGCAGTCCGTTCATCAGCGTGGAGATATCATTCTCCGTGTCCGACAGAAGACCCGTGGGCTGGTGATAAAAGCCTACCAGCACACCGGACGAATCCAAACGGCTTACGCCGCACACATCATAATACTGCCCGCCCATTTCAAAACGCTCGCAGTACACTTTTCTTGTATCCGCAATACCGCCGAGCCATTCTCCGGTGACGGAACCGCGCCAGTTATAACCATCAAAATCGTCAGAGTAAGCGGAAGCCACGATGTTCATGTTCCCGTCCAGTAGAGCAACTCCGCTTACGGGCAGATAGTCGATAAATTCGGAAAGGTATTCGTCATTTATCAGCTGCGGATCATCGCGCAGATGGCGGCTCAGTTCAAGCATATTATCCGAAAGGCGGAAAAGGCTTTTTGTGCGGTCGGATACCACCAGCCTGTTAAAGCTGACGCACTGCTGCTTTAACGTTCCAATGGAATTGTCCATCAGCTCGGATGTCGCGGCAAGCTCAATGCGCACGGTAAAAAACGTGATCACAACAAGCAATACAACGCCCAGAACCGCGATCGTCGGCGGTATGGGCAAATACCCTTTTCGGGCAGAGTTATTTCGTGTGTGCATCATTCTGCCCTCCCGAGAGATTTTTCAACATCAATGTCGTATCGGGAAAAAATCTGCTCCATCGTGCCGTCGCTGTGCATTTCTTCCAGAACTGCGGCAAGCTTATCCCTAAGAGCCGCGTCGCCATCAAGCGAAAAAGCAACGCCCAATTCAGCACGAAGCAGGTCTTCATCAAGGATACGGAATTCTATCCCCGCTTCACCAAGCACATCGCGCAGTGCGAACTCATGCCCCGCGCAGGCGTCGACATAACATTTGCGAAGCGCAGTCGCCATCTCGTCTGTATTCAGCATACAGTAAATGTTTCTGACCTCCGGTATGCGTTCGTCGGTCATATCCGAAAATATACTCTCCGCCTTGGAGCCCATCTGCACGGCAACGCGTTTGCTTTCAAGGTCGCTGAGCGTGTTTATATCGCTGTCCGCAAGCACAGCCACAGACTGTATGCTGTAGGCATATGGCCCTGCCCACAGATAATCGTCCTCGCGGTCATTCATAGAAAAGCAGCCCCACAGGCAGTCTACCTCGCCGGACGCGAGCAGACTGTCCTTTTCGTTCCAGTTTATCTGATGGAACACCGCCTCGTATCCCATGCGGCGGCAGGCCTCCTGCGCAATATCAACATCAATTCCCGCGGGACTTCCGCTCTCGTCGATATAGTTATATGGATGGTAATCGTCGCTGCCTATGACAAGCTGCGGCAGAGCATCTTCTGCGGGTTCCTGCTTTGCGCAGCCGCCGAGCAGCGGCGCCATGGCAAGGGAAACCATCATGAAACCAAAAAACTTTTTTCTCATTCTCTACCCTGATAATAAAAAAATATAATAATGTACGCAGAGCACAGCAATAACACCACATCTGCGCATTTTCCTAATATTATAATATATTGTACCATAAATTCGGGAAAAAGTAAAGCACATAAAATACATTTTATTTTGCAGGCACAAAAAGAGCGGCACCGCAAAGTGCCGCCCGGATATATTTTACTAATTAATTATTTAACAAATGTCCTCACGATACCGATAACAAAAAGCACAATAACCATCACCGGCAGGACATAAGTCATGTATCCCTTCATGAATTTCTTTATTTTAAGGCCCTTGCCCGTGTTAGCTTCGTTTATGTAATTATCCCAGCCCCAGCCCTTTTTCAGAACGCAGAACAGGATTATCACCAGCGAGCCAAGCGGCAGAATAAGGTTGCTTACGATGAAATCCTCAAGATCCATTATATTCGTGCCCTCGCCAAGCGGCTGAATAAAGCTTAGAACATTGAACCCAAGGCAGCACGGCAGCGAAAGCACAAACAGCGTCGCACCGTTTATAAGGCAGGCTTTCTTTCTGCCCCAGCCGAAAAGATCCTGCGTGCAGGCTACGATCTCCTCAAACACCGCAAGCACGGTGGAAAGCGCCGCGAACGACATGAAAACAAAGAACAGGCTTCCCCAGAGGCGTCCGAGGGGGAGATTGTTGAAGATATTCGGAAGCGTGATGAAGATAAGCCCGGGGCCGCTGTTAACATCTACTCCGTAGGCAAAGCACGCGGGGAAAATGATAAGTCCCGAGGACAGCGCCACCAGCGTATCCAGCAGCGCAACATTCACCGATTCGCCCAGCAGCGACCGCTCCTTGCCGATATAGCTTCCGAAAATCGCCATCGCGCCTATGCCAAGACTCAACGTAAAGAACGCCTGATTCATCGCGTTAACAATAATGGTGCCTATACCGACTTTCTGCACTTCCTCAAGGTTAGGCATAAGATAGAACGCAAGGCCTGCCTCGCCGCCATCCATAAAGAAGCTGTTTACCGCAAGGATGACCATTATAGCCAGCAGCGCCAGCATCATCACCTTTGTTACGCGCTCCAGTCCGTTTTTAAGTCCGATGGAGCACACCAGCACCGCCGCCGCGATAACTATCGCCATGAACAGTATCATCATCGGCGCGTCCGCAAGAACTCCGCTGAATTTATCAGAAATTCCCGCGGCGTCCAACCCCGAAAGCTCCCCCGTGGCGGTGGATACGAAATACCTTACCATCCAGCCTGCGACGGTGGTGTAGAACATCATCAGCATATATGCGCCGACCAGCGCTACCTTGCCATGTATGTGCCATTTTGTTCCTTTCGGCTCCAGCTGCTGATACATCATCACAGGACTCTTCTGCGCCGCTCTTCCGATGGAGAACTCCATCGTCATGACAGGAATGCCGAGTATCGCCAAAAATACGAGATATATAAGTACAAAAATACCACCGCCGTTTTCGCCGACGACATACGGAAACTTCCATACGTTTCCTATGCCGATGGCACAGCCTGCGCTAAGCAATATAAATCCCAGTCTGCTCCCTAGTTTCTCTCTGCTCATTATTGACCTCCGCCCATAAAATGTATTTTTTTATCTGAACATATGCAGACAGACACATAT
>CAVIFG010000153.1:0-5704 GCA_963641955.1 Escherichia coli | reverse complement strand
GCCGGAAACGGAATATGAATTACCGATACCGTTCTGATCAACTTTGATTTACCTGTCCCCGCAAGAGGGACAAGTGAAAACCTATTTGGGAGGAAAAAACCTATGAAGAAAAGATTATTAGCAGCTCTGGTTGCATCTGCTACAGTTCTCTCTTTTGCCGGCTGCTCCAGCAACACAACAAGCTCCAGCACACCCGCTGCTGACTCCAGCACGACAGAAGACTCCACACCTGCTGCTGACAACAGCACAGCAGATGATTCCGATGCAACATCTGATGATGTAACATCTGATAACACTGCAAGCACAGGCATCGCTGCTGCTACAGACGCTCAGAAGGCTGCCGGCACAGGCATCACACTTTCTGAGACAGAAGGTAAGGTATTCAACATCTACGCTTGGAACGAAGAGTTCAAGGGCTTCTTCGAGAAGTACTACACCGTTCCCGAGGGCGTAACAGTTAACTGGATCATCAACCCCTCCGATAACGGCGTATATCAGAACAAGCTGGACGAAGCTCTGCTGAACCAGGCTTCCGCTGCTGCTGATGACAAGGTTGATATGTTCCTTGCAGAAGCTGACTACATAGTTAAGTACACCAACTCCGACTACACACTGGATGTTGCTACAATCGGCGTTAACCAGCTCGACACTGAGTATCAGTACACAGTATCCGCTGCTTCCGATTCCAACGGCGCTATCAAGGGTGTATCCTTCCAGTGCTGCCCTGCTGCTCTGATCTACAGACGCTCCATCGCTAAGGAAGTTCTGGGCACAGACGATCCCGCTGAAGTACAGGCTCAGCTCGATAACTGGGATAAGTTCGTTGAGGTAGCTAAGAAGGCTAAGGAGAACGGCTACTACATGACAGGTTCCTATGTAGAGACCTATCGTACATTCTCCAACAACACTTCTACCGCTTGGGTAGACGCTGACAACAACCTCGTTGTTGACGACGCTATCAAGCAGTACATCGCACAGGCTAAGGACTTCCTCGAGAACGAGTACACACTTCCTTGCGGCGTATGGGCTGATGAAAAGAACCAGCAGATGTTCGCTGACGGTAAGACAATGTGCTTCTTCGGTCCTGCTTGGTACTACAACTTCTCCATGGGCAATGCTCAGGATCCCGATAAGGGCTGCTCCGGCGACTGGGCTATCTGCCAGGGTCCTCAGGCTTACTTCTGGGGCGGCACATGGCTGCTCGCAGCTGCTGGCACTGACAACCCCGAGATGGTTGCTGACGTTATGAACGCTTTCACAGCTAACGAGGACATCTGCTCCAAGCTGATCGAAAACGAAGGCCAGTTCACAAACAACATGGCTGTAAACCAGAAGTATGCTGACGATCCTACATTCGGTAACGCATTCCTGGGCGGCCAGAACGATACTGCTGTATATGTAGAGCTTGCTAAGAACATCAAGTTCGAGAACAAGACTCAGTATGACCAGCTCCTCAACGAGAAGCTTCCTGATGTATTCCTGGATTACTTCAATGGCACAATCTCTGAGGAAGATGCATACAAGAACTTCTATCAGTATGTAAACGAGACATACCCCGCAATCGTTACTCCTTGATCACATTAAGGATAACCTTAGCAACAGGTAATTAACCACTAGCCTTTTAAGAGAGGTGAGGCAGATTTCTCGCTTCACCTCTTTTTATTAGGCAAAATAATGATGAGAGGTCGTAGGAATGAGTACAAAAAAGCGAAAATCCGTCAGCTATGCAAAATGGGGATATATCTTTATCATACCGTTCTTCGTTGTTTACATCTTCTGTTCGCTGATCCCCCTGTTCTCGACGTTCTATAACAGCTTCTTTGAGAACTACAGAGATGGTCTGACGCAGATCGGGCCGAATTTTGTCGGTTTTGAAAACTACATAAAGCTTTTCACACCGAATTCTTCGGGAAGCATTCTGGTGCTGGATTACACCGCAAACACAATGATCATGTGGCTGCTTGGTGCTATCCCCCAGCTTATCTTCTCGCTTCTGCTTGCTATCATCTTCACGAGCGCAAGACTGAAGATCAAGGGACAGCAGTTCTTCAAGACGGTAATTTATATGCCTAACCTTGTAATGGCTTCCGCTTTCGCAATGCTGTTCTTTACCCTTTTCTCCAACGTTGGTCCTATAAACCAGCTTATCAATGCCGCAGGCGGCACTACTGTTGATTTCTTCAACGGTGTTTGGACAACGCGTGGTATTGTTGCGTTTATCAACTTCCTGATGTGGTTCGGTAACACGACCATCCTGCTGATGGCGGGTATCATGGGTATCGACCAGAGCTTGTTCGAGGCTGCGTCCATCGACGGCGCTAACTCGGTTCAGGTATTCTTCAAGATAACACTCCCGCTGCTGATGCCTATCCTGGTATATGTTATCATTACCTCCCTCATAGGCGGTCTGCAGATGTTCGATGTACCGCAGATCATCACAGCAGGTATCGGTAAACCTAACAGAACTACCATGACGCTTATCATGTATCTTAACAACTACCTCAGTGGTTCTAAGAACTATGGTATGTCGGGTGCGATCTCCGTTATCGTATTCATCATCACAGGCATACTCAGTATGTTTGTTTATAAGACCATGGTGACCGATGACAGCAAAAAGGCAGCCAAGAAGGCTAAGAAGGCAGCTGCGAAAGGAGTGAAGTAAGAATGAGCGCTAATACATTTACCCCCGCAGGTCAGAAGACCAAGAGCGACAAGGGAAGAATGGTGGCATCTAGAGTCATTTCTTACATCTTTCTCATTTTCGTTACTATTCTTTCGCTGTTCTCGTTCTATCTGCTGATAATCAACGCTACGCGTTCCAATGCAGAGCTTCAGGCAGGTTTCACGCTGGTTCCCCACGGAAACTTCATTAACAACTTCGTAAAGGCATGGAATGATACCTCGCTGGTTTCGATTCCTAGAGGTATGCTCAACAGCTTTATCATAGCTGCTGCTGCTGCTATTCTTACAACATACTTCTCCGCAATGACTGCTTACGGTATTCATGTTTACGACTTCAAGGGAAAGAAGTTTGCATTCAACTTCATCCTTATTGTAATGATGATCCCGACGCAGGTTTCTGCGGTTGGTTTCGTTCAGCTCGTTAACCAGATCGGTCTTGCTGATACATACTGGCCCCTGATTATCCCTGCAATTGCGGCTCCTGCTGTATTCTTCTACATGAAGCAATACATTGAAAGCTCGCTTCCCCTCGAAGTAGTTGAGGCTGCGCGTGTTGACGGCTCGAACGAGTTCAAGACCTTCAACATCATCGCACTCCCGATGCTCAAGCCTGCGCTTGCTGTACAGCTTATCTTCGCATTCGTTGCATCGTGGAACAACTTCTTTACTCCTGCACTGCTCATCAATTCCAAGGAAAAGGCAACACTTCCTATCATGATCTCCCTGCTCCGTTCTGAAATCAACTCCAAGGCGGGCGACCTCGGTGAGGTTTACATGATGATCCTGCTGTCCATTATTCCTGTTGTTATCGTGTACATCTTCCTGTCCAAGCACATTGTTCAGGGTGTTGCACTCGGCGCAGTAAAGGGTTAATTGCAAAAACATTCAGACCTTCCCGTTTTCGGGAAGGTCTTTTTGTATATTGTGGAATAAATGGCATAACAGCGCGCCTTTACAAATATAAGGGATGATTATTGTCTAAGTTGTCTATTGACGGACACAAGATATTGTATTATAATAAACTCAAATCGCAAAATGCCTGCATATATGCTCGCCGTAGGTGAGTTCAGTGCGCAGGCGGATTGTATCATCTTATATTTAGGAGTGCGTGCAAATGGTAATTGATGTGAATGTTACGGGCGGGGAGATATCCCGCGAGGAGATTAACTACTATGTCGAAAGCGCAAAGGACAGGTTTTCGGACAGGTGCCTTACCGCGATAGATCTTGATGTAGACGGCGAGTATATTAACGCCGCATATCATTTCTCGAACGAGCCGTTCCAGCGTATCAGGCGGATAACAGGGTATCTTGTGCATTCCCTCGACAGCTTCAACAACGCGAAGCGCAGCGAGGAGCGCGACCGTGTGAAGCATGGTATGTAATATCATAAAAATTACGGCGGAACCGAAGCTCCGCCGTTTTTTTATTTCTTTCCGTTCACGTTGAATTCGCAGTTGGCGTGGAATTCCTTGCTTGCCTTTTCGCCCTTGCCGCCCTGCTTGCTGTCGGGGTGGAGGGGAGAGTGCAGGCGGACTTCCTCGTCCCTGCGCTTGTTCTCGGATTTCTTTGTGTCAGGTTTCATGATATGTCCTCACAATGTTTCCGTGTTTGAAAATCGGCGGCATTATGAGTGCCGCCGAAAAATGTTCAGTTAAACGTTATATCAAACGCAGCCCTGAGCCTTCATAGCCTCTGCAACCTTCAGGAAGCCTGCGATATTCGCGCCTGCCATGTAGTTGCCGGGCATGCCGTACTCCTTGGAAGCTTCGTCGCAGCTCTTGAAGATGGAAACCATGATGTCGTGGAGCTTAGCGTCAACTTCGTCGAATGTCCAGCTGTATCTGATGGAGTTCTGGCTCATCTCAAGACCGGATGTAGCTACGCCGCCTGCGTTAGCAGCCTTTGCGGGACCGTAGAGCATCTTGTTTGCGAAGTAAACTTCGATAGCCTCGGGAGTGGAAGGCATGTTAGCGCCCTCTGCAACTGCATAAACGCCGTTCTCTGCGAGGTTCTTTGCAAATTCGCCGTTGATCTCGTTCTGTGTTGCGCAGGGAAGAGCGATGTCAGCCTTGATCTTAGCGCCCCAAACGCTGCCCTCGTGGTATTCAGCGTTCTTGTGGGATGTTCTGCCGATATACTCCTTGATTCTGCCGCGCTCAACTTCCTTGATCTGCTTAACAACATCAAGGTCGATTCCATCGGGATCGTAGATGTAGCCGTTGGAGTCGGAAGCTGTTACGACCTTGCCGCCGAGCTCGGTAGCCTTCTTGGTTGCGTAGATAGCAACGTTGCCGGAGCCGGAGATGATAACTGTCTGATCCTTGAAGCTCTTGCCGTTAGCCTTGAGCATTTCATCGGTGAAGTAGCACAGACCGAAACCTGTTGCTTCTGTTCTTGCAAGGGAGCCGCCGTAGGTCAGGCCCTTACCGGTAAGTACGCCGCTCCACTCGTCGCGGATGCGCTTGTACTGACCGAACATATAGCCGATCTCACGTCCGCCTGTACCGATATCGCCGGCGGGAACGTCGCAGTCGGGACCGATGTGTCTGCAAAGCTCAGTCATGAAGCTCTGGCAGAAACGCATAACCTCTCCGTCGCTCTTGCCCTTGGGGTCGAAGTCGGAGCCGCCCTTTGCACCGCCCATAGGCAGAGTAGTGAGGGAGTTCTTGAAGATCTGTTCAAATCCGAGGAACTTGATGATACCCATGTAAACAGAGGGGTGCAGTCTGATACCGCCCTTGTACGGACCGATAGCGGAGTTGAACTGGATACGGAAGCCGCGGTTTACGCGAACCTTGCCGTTGTCATCTACCCACGGAACGCGGAAAATGATCTGTCTCTCGGGCTCAACGATTCTCTCGAAAACGCCTGCCTCAACGAGGTCGGGACGCTTTTCTACAACGGGCTGAAGTGTTTCAAAAACCTCTGTAACGGCCTGAATGAACTCGGGCTCGCCGGGGTTTCTCTTCTTAACTGTTTCCAGCAGATCTACCAGATACTGATTTTTTAACGCCATTGTT
>CAVIFG010000152.1:0-5709 GCA_963641955.1 Escherichia coli | reverse complement strand
GAAGTCGGGGGAGTTTCGCCGTCTGCGGACGGCGACAAGGGCGCCGCCCTTGACCCGCAAGCCTTTGGAAAGGCTTGAGCGAAACTTTCAATACGCTACGCGGAAATTTTAAAGGCTTTTCGACAAGCTTTAAGGCTCGGGAGCATTAGTTCCCGAGCCTTTATTATGTATCCCGTTATTCCGCGTCGTCCCCGCCGTCCTCCGCAGAGTGGTTTTTTACAAAGAAAGTGAAATAAATGATATGGAACAGCCATACCACGCCAAGTATCATGCAGGGAATATATATCTGCTTCGAGAACATAACTGCGAAACCTATCGACATCAGCAGTGTTACGGTTATCATGACCTTGATTTTTGTTCTGCGGGTCATGCCCTTGCCGTTTACGAAGCTTTCGAGGTCATTCTTGTACAGCTTTGTACCCTTGAACCATCTGTCCAGCCGCTCCGAGCTTTTCGCAAAGCATATCGCTGCAACAAGCAGGAAAGGGAACGAGGGAAGTATCGGCAGCACCGCTCCCACTGCGCCCAGACCTACTCCCAGACAGCCTACGATGATGAGTATTACTTTTTTCATGCTTCTTTCTCCGTTCTGCGTTTTTCTCTCTTGCTTTCGATAACGTGCCGCACCGCCATGATGGGATGGTGAAACAGCATACGCGGCCCCGAAAACCGCATTACCGTGCGTATCTTCTCGCGCATTTCGGGCTTGTAGCAGTGCACCTTGCAGTTGGAGCAGAATGTCTTGCTCTCCATAAACGGGCACTTGTCGCTGCGCAGGGCGGCGTAGTCCGCAAGCTCGCGGCATTCGGGGCAAAGCTCCTTTTTTGTGCCGTGCTTTTTGCGGCAATACAACCGTATCATCAGCGCGACGGTCTTTTTTTCGCGCTCGCGTTTTTTATCGGCATTCATACATTTGTCCTTTCTCTACGCGGTATATTCGGTCGGCAACCGCCATGGTGCTTTCCCGGTGGGATACGAGGATGATGCTCTTGCTGCGTTTCTGCTGCCGCAGAGCCTTGAGGATAATGCCTTCGTTTATGCTGTCGACATTGCTTGTCGGCTCGTCGAGAAGTATCAGGCCGCTTCCGCGCAGGAATGCCCGCGCAAGCCCCAGCCGCTGCTTTTCTCCCGAGGAAAGCATATCCCCCAGCGCCCCCGCGCGGGTTTTGTATCCGTCGGGCAGGGAAGAGATGAAATCATGCACCGAAGCCATTCTGCACGCGGCTTCAAGCTCCTCCTGCGTTGCATCCGGCTTCGCTATCCGCAGGTTGTCCTCGATGGTTTCGTCGAAGAGATATGTGGTCTGGCTGACCATTGTGACATTATCCAGCAGGCTTGCTTCGTCTGTAAGGTCGATGTCCGTGCCGTTGTAGCATATCGCGCCGCTGTCTTTCTGCCAGAATCGCAGAAGAAGTTTAAGAAACGTGGATTTTCCGCAGCCGCTCTCTCCCACGATACCGATTATCTCGCCCCTGCGCGCGTGCATACATATATCCGAAAGCACCTGCGTTTCCTTGTCATAGGAGAACGAAAGGTCGTTTACATCAAGGTTTTCAAAGCTGAACGTACTTCCGTTTTTCACAGGCTCCACCGCAGGTTTTTCCGCGAGGAGATCGAGCACCCTGTCGCCGCTTGCGAATGTCTGCGTGAGATTACCCGGCAGGGCGGAGATCGCAATGACAGGCCCGAAAGAACCGAACACCGCCGTGACGCCGATTATCATTTTACCAATGGAAAGCGCGCCGCCGCTTACGAGGATAATTCCCACCGCCAGCGCCGCGAAAATCACCGCCGAAACCGTAAGCTCCGTCGCGGAGGAAGCCCTTGTTATGTCGTGCTTCATTTTCTTTGTTTCCTCGAGGAGAATGTCGGAGCGGCGGTCGACCTCCGCCTTGCGGCTTTCGCCGCCGTTGTTGAGCACGATGTCCTTTATGCCCTTTATGCTGTCGAGGAAGAACGCGTTAAATCCCGCAAATTCCGCGCGGTATCTCACGCCCGAAGTCTTTAGCCTTGCGGAGGATATCATCGGCAGCACTATCCCCACGAGGATATATCCCACCAGCGCCACCAGCGCGATGTACCAGTGCGAAACCGTCCCCACGAAAATAAACACCGTCGCCGAAACAATAACGGCAATGCATATCGGGGAGATGGTGTGCGCGTAGAACACCTCCAGCGTTTCTATGTCGGAGGTTATCATCGCGATGATAGAGCCTTTTTTCTTGCTCTCGAGCTTTGCGGGGCAGAGGGTGCGCAGCGCGCCGAATATCTTATCCCGCAGCACCGCCAGCAGGCGGAATGCAATGTAGTGGTTTCCGTATTGCTCGAGGTACCTCAGCAGGCCGCGCAGAACGCCGCAGCCTATCGCAAGCGTGATTATCCATCCGTAGGAAAGCGCGATGGTTTCGCCCAGCGCCTTTGCAATCCCCACTGCGCCGAACAGCGTAACGCCCATGGCGCACACAAACCCGAGGGAGCCGTTTATCACCGCCAGCACCATTATGTACGCCAGGCTTCCGAGCAGCGTGATAAGGCTCGCCATTATTTTCGCGCCGCTTCTGCGCGTTGTTTTCTCGCTCATGCTTCTACCTCCGTATAGCCGTTTTCAAGCTTCTTCTGCGCCGTATAGAGAGCGGCGTATCCGCCGTGCTTGTCCATAAGCTCCGCGTGGGTGCCGCATTCGCGCACCTCTCCGCTTTCCATGTAATATATTCTGTCAGCGGGGACAATGTTTTCAAGCCTGTGGGAGATAACGACAACGTTTTTCTTCTCCGAAAGGGATTTTATGTTCTGCATTATCACCGCTTCGCTCTCGATGTCGATGTTGCTGGTGGCTTCGTCGAAGATGTATATGTCCTTGTCCGCGACCAGATTTACCGCAAGGGCAAGGCGCTGTTTCTGTCCGCCGGAAATATTCGCGGCGTCCTCGGTTATTTCGCGGTCAAGCCCGCCGTTTTCGCGGATGAAATCCGCAAGGTTGACTTTTTCGAGGGCGGACATCATCTCGTTGTCCGTTACGTCCTTTTTTGCAAGCATAAAGTTCTCGCGGACGGTGGTGTTGAAAACATATGTATTGCAGCTTACCACCGCAAGTTTTGAGTAGTACGCCTCCCGCGAGAGGGTTTCAAGCTCCTTTCCGCCCGCGGTAACTCTGCCCGAAACAGGGCGGAGCGCACCCGTCAGCAGTCCGACAACGGTAGACTTTCCGCAGCCGCTTTCGCCGACTATCGCGGTCATTCCGCTGCTCGGGAGATCCATGCTGACATTTTTCAGAATATCGCGGCTGCCGTCGTAGCTGAATGTAATGTTATCAAGCTTCAGTCCGCTTTCGGTGAGGGTTTCCCCGCCCCATACAGGGTCGGGCTGCTCCAGCAGGGAGAGTATTTTCTTGCCCGCGCTTGCGCCGTTCATTGCGATATGGAACGCCGAGCCGAATGCGCGCAGCGGCAGGAAGAAATCCACCGCAACAAGTATCAGAAACAGCGCCGCAACGGGGGTTATCGCGCTGCCTGCCGCGTCGCTCACGGCAATGGCGATGCCGACGCCCGCGCCGCCGTAGGCTACGATGTCCATTATAGTCGTGCTTGCAAGCTGCATTACAAGCACTTTCATGGTTATCTTGCGGAATTCCTCGGCGTTTTGGTTCATTTTTTCGTGCTGGGCGGCGTCGGCGCGGAATATTTTCAGCTCGCGCAGACCCTGAACGCTGTCGAGGAAGCTGTCGCCCATAGATGTGTATTTGCCCCAGTATTTCGCGAAGATCTTCTTTGCATACTTAGACACCGCAATGATGGAAACAGGAATTAGCGGCACGCAGCACAGCAGCACCACGGCTACCTTAGCGTCTATGCCGACGGTAACGCCGAACAGAATCAGCGGCGCGAGCATAGCAAAGAAAAACTGCGGTATGTAGGAGGAATAATACAGGTCGAGCTGCTCGATGCCCTCCATCGCGACCTGAGTAAGCCCGGCAATGCTCATGCCGTCGGTGCTTCTTACGCCAAGGCGGACTATCTTGTCGTAGGTTTTTTCGCGCAGGTCCTTTTTCGCCTTTCTGCCGAGCAGGTCTTTAAGGTATCCCGTTATCCTGCCGGCGGCGTATCGAACGGCGATACCGACCGCTCCGCATATCGCCGGGGCAATGTACGCGGAAGTTTCCGCCCCTGCCGCAAGCAGGGATATCGCCCAGCAGATGCCCGAGGTTATCGCGAGGTTTGCAAGCAGCCCCACCGTCATAGAAGCCACCGTAAAAAATATGTATTTCCTGCTGCTTCCGAGAAGCCGCAGAAGCTGTTTATCTATCATGTCTGTTCTCCTTTTGCTTTGTTATGAATTCCGTCAGCGCGGCAATGCTTTCCTCGCTGAATGCGCACACGGCGCCCATCGCGTCGTGCCGCGCGATATCCGCAGGCACTTTGCAGTTCATTTCAAGGTGTCCTCCCAGCCAGCCTATAAGCATATTGTATTTCGCGAGCTGCTCGCGCCCGTGCTGCGTTACGACGACCTTGTTCTTTTCGTCGCGGCGGATACAGCCGTCCTGCTCCAGCCGCTCCGCCGCCTTGAAAACGCTGACCTTTGTAACGTTCATTTCGGCGGCTATGGCGGTTAGGCGTATTCCCGCAGTGCCGTCGTACATCTCGTTTATCTTTATAAGGTATTTCAGCTCCGACGATGTCATTGTTTCCTCCGAATGTTAGAATAAGCTAACGTGTATTTAGCGTGAAAAGTAATTGAAAATTTGATGAAAGATATAGTTAGCCATGATTAACTGTAGCCGAAAAAACGCGTTTTTTTCAACACTGAGATGATTATAACACAGTTTTTGTAGTTTGTCAACAAAAAGTTAACCATTGGCTAACAGAAATTTCTGCCTTGACAATTTAGGGTAAAAGCGATATAATCAGAATAACAGAGGAACAGTAACACTCTGCATATGAAATACAGGAGGACAACAAAATGAAAAACATTTTTAAAAACGAAAAATTCTGGCTGGTAGTCGCAGGTGCGGCAGGCGTTATCGTAGGTAAGAAGATCGTCACCGCAAAGAAGACAAGAGAGATCGCCGTTACAGGCCTTGCAAAGGGCATGAAGTTCACAAACGACGCCAAGGCTGCGTTCCAGAGTATGAAGGACGAAGCACAGGATCTTTGCTACGAAGCAAAGGAGCAGGCAGGTCTTAACGAGGAAGAAAGTGATAACTGATGCGCTTCAGAATCATATCTGATAATCCCGGGCGCATAAGAGTGCGCTTCGGGGCGTACGCTTTCGACAAGTCGCTGGAAAGCTGCATAAAAAAGCTTGCCGAGGCTAATTCTTTTGTGCTGTCCGCCGATGTTCATTATGAAAACGGCGGCCTGCTTATATTCTATAAAAAAGAAAGCAGGAGCGAGGTCATCGGGTTTGTTAAGAGCCTTGATTTCAGAACCCTCACCCCAATCCCCGAGGACAACGCCGCAAGGGAGATCGACGATAATTTCAAGAACGGCCTTGCAAAGCTTATCATAACCCATTATGCCAAGAAGTTTCTGCTGCCCGCGCCGATACGCGCAGCGCTCACTATCTACAAAGGTGCAAAGTACATATTAAAGGGACTTTCCGTTCTCTCCGAGGGCAAGCTCACCGTAGAGGTGCTGGACGCCGCGTCGATAACCGCGTGCCTTGCACAGCGCAACTTCAAGACGGCATCCACCATCATGCTTATGCTGTCCG
>CAVIFG010000151.1:0-5722 GCA_963641955.1 Escherichia coli | reverse complement strand
CGCTGGACATGGGCGACGGCGTTACATTCTCCCCCGCAAACAATATGGATATTACCCTAAGCGGCATTATTGGCGGAAAGTATTCCGACGGTACACTCTCCCCCGTGACCGAAAACGCGGGTATAAATGCGAAGCTGTTTGAGAAGCTGGAAGTATCCGCCGAAAACATATCCATCGACAAAGACAACAAGGCGCTCTCCGCCGAAACAATGAGCGGCTCCATATCCTCCGGCGACAAGGAAATTCTCTCCGTCACCGCCGAAAAAGCCGCGATAACAAACGGAAACTACAGCTTCGATAAGCTGACCGCAAAATACGAAGAATTCGACCTCCTCGGTGGAATGTTGTCTTTCAGCAAGGGTCAGTTCGAGGGCAACGCAGATAAAATCGAGAACAAGAACCTTTCCGCCACATTTAAGGCGGGCGCCCTTTCTGCGGCCGTAAGCGCAGATATTTCTTTCGAAAAGAAAAATAGCTACGCCCCTGCCATCGACAATATCAGCAACATCTCCGCTTCCGTCAGCGGTTTTGCTGTAAACGAGCTCAACATCGCCAAGGACAAGGCGGAAGCAAAAAACGCCAAATTCTCCGCAAAAAGCATTATTATCGGAAATAACAAAAACATCTCCGTCACCGACATCAGCGGCAGTGCGTCCACGGATGAATTTGCTGTGGAATCCGCGAAACTTGCGATAAACAACATAAAAGGGCTAGACGGGGTAACAGGCAAAATCGAGGGTCTGAAAGTTGACAAGAACGGCGCCGCATTCGATAATGTTTCCATCGGAAAAAGCGGCTTCGACCTCTGCGGGGTGATCTCCGCGGACAACGCCGAGCTTTCCCTTGCCAAGCCAGAGGGGGATAATATTTCCCTCACCGTATCGGCAAACGGAATAAAGCCCGCCGAAAAAGTCGGCCCGATCGAACTGTCGGCAGACAACCTCAACGCAAAAATCACCATCGGCAAGGAGGGCACAAACCTTGACACCGAGGGAAAAGTCACCGCGAAAGTATCCGAGCTTTTCAGCTTCTCCGTGGATGGGCTTTTCTACAAAAACGGCACCGTCGGCGCGGAGGAGATAAGCACCGACGTCGGCGAAAAAACATTCTTCGGCGACACTGTGAAGCTCGGCAAGCTCAACGTAACGGCGAAGAATTTTGCGCTGAACAAAAACGGCATTGCGACGGAAGAGGGCGCTTCCCTCAGCGTAAACTCGGATGAAGTCAAGGTGCTTGGGGTAAACTTCGGAAAGATATCCGCTGCGGTGGATAAGGACGGATTTGAAGGCTCTGCTGAATTCAGCGCCGCCGCATCCGCGGATATTTTCAAGAATGTTTCCGCCAAGGTGGCGGGAAAAGTCGGCGTGAAATACAAAAAAAACCTCGACATATCCCTTGACAACCTCTCGCTTGCCCTTGATATATTCGGAAACACCGTCACCGCCGAGGATATCGAACACAGCGACAACGGCATCACCATCGGCAGCCTTAAAGGCGGATTTTCCATCCTTAAAAACGAATTCGAGCTGGCGGGCAGCAATATCACCCTCGCAAAGGAATTCAAGTTCGATGCTCTCTCCGTTTCGGCGAAGAATGATATAGAACTGTTCGGCGGGGTCATCTCGGTGACAAAGCCCGGGGCGGAGCTGCTCAGCGACGGCGAAGGCATAAACGGTATCACGCTCAAGGGCGGCCTTGGGTTTAAGTCCGACCTGTTTAGCGTAGGCGCAAAAACCACCGTGACCATGCGTCAGGAAAACGACTATACCCCCGAATTCAGCGGCATATCCGACCTTTCGCTCACCATCCCATCGATAGGAAGCGTAACGGCGGACGACATCTCCGCCGACAAGGACGGCGCAAACCGCTTTATTATCAGCAACATCACTGTTTCCGCGGGCGGCGAAAGCCTGTTCGGAAAATTCTTCAATATAGCAAAGATACCCTCCGCAACGCTGGGAAAGGCAGTATATGAAAACGGGAAAATAAAGCCCGACTGGAAAACCCTCAGCATTCAGGAGCTGACCATCCCCATCACCGAGGATATAAACGCCACGCTTAATATTCCGTCAAAAACAGCATCGATCAAGGGCGACAGTGAATTCAATCTGAAGGACAAGAAAATAATCAAGGATCAGCTTGAAATCGGCGTAAACTACCCCCTGCTGCCCGGCGTTTTCGTCAAGGGCGCGCTGTTTGCAGGCGCCGGCGCGGGTATCAACTTTGACCTCTCCTGCGCATACTCCGCCGAAAACGACGACAACGAAACCGCTGTAAAGAAACTTGATTTCAAGGGCAATGTCGGCATGGACGCGAATGCAGGCGTCGGCGTGAAGCTTTCCATGGGACTTGGCGCCGTCGGCCTTAATCTTGTCGAAGTCGGCTTAAAGGGCAGTCTTAACGGCGAGGTGAACGCAAACGCCGCGGCGGGCATCGGCTTTATCTTTGAAAAGGGCAAAAAGCCCTCCGTAGCCGATGATATCGAAAAAACCTTCGCTTCCCTCCAGACGGATATCAAACTTACCGCTTCCCTCGACGCCTTCGCGGGAGGAAAGATTTTCGCGCTCCTCGGCAATGATATGTACAGCTTTAATATTGCCAAAAAGGATCTTGCGGGAATAAATATCAAGGTCAACGCCAACCATGCAGACGGCAAGTGGGGACTTCTACCGGGCGAAAATGGTCTGAAAATAAGCACCACCAGCCTGCTGGATAAAATGTTCGATTCCGAAAAGGTACTGGAATACACCAGCAAGAGCATGAACGATATCGATGATGTAAACAAACTGGTACAGGAGAACAATACCGTGCCGCTGCTTGCTGGAAACATGGGTTCCGAGGAAGCCCTCGACCGCACCGTTACGCTGCAAACAAAGATCTTCCCAAAACTCAAAGAGCTGCGCAACATTAATAAGGATGCATTCAAGCGTCTTACGGCCGAGGATTCTGTATTCCTCAACGACGCCCTGAAACTCTGGGGCGAGATATCGGGCTACCGCATGAATATGCTGTCCGTTGAATACACCTCCGACACCACCAAAACCTTTAACACCGCAAAGGCGGCGACGGACAGGTTTATTGCAGGCCACTACAAAACACAAAACAACAGGATGACGGAAAGGCGCAATAACGGCTTCGTATCGCTTCCGAATGCAAACAGAAAGAATAAGGACAAAAACGCCGAACCACGCGACCCCGAACAGATACTCAATGATCTTCCCCAACGCGCGGGATACCTGCCGCCGGCGCAGGTGCTCGCATATCTCAGCGACAGCATTTACTTCAGCGTAGGTGGATTAAGGCAGAGAAAAGACATCACCCTCGCACAGGCAATGGAAAATTACACAGGACTGCGAATGGCGATAAATACGGTATATTCGCACCCCATCACGGACGGAACGTTCCGCCCGACGTTCGCCACAACCAACCTGCAAAGAAGCGACATCGAGCACGCACAGAAAACCACCGCATTCGGCATGAATATTCTGTCGGAGGATTTTGACCAGGCAACAGACGAAAGCGTCGGTTCTTACCGTAGTCTTAATGAGATGAACAAAAAGCTCGTAGAAATCAACGATAAAATTGACAAACATATAAAAGCCAAAGCAAAAGATAAAGCCAAAGCCAAAGACAAAGACAAAGATAAAGCCAAAGACAAAGACAACAGCAAAGAACTGAATGCGCTGTATGAAGAAAAAATAGGAGCGCAGAACACGATTGATGTTATGCGCCGAAACATCGCGTCTAAGTTTATAGATATCAGAAAGCAGGCCGCAAACATTCTCGAGAGCCAGAACAATATATTCGCCTCCAGCCGCGCGCAGATAAAAACCGCAACTGATGTTCTCACGCAAAAGAATCTGACCGTCCAGACGATAACCGATCTAACGGATATCCAGAAGTTCATCGATCAGAAAACCGCCCCGGACGAAAACTACACCTACTCCCTGCTTCCGCTCACAAAATACCTCGGTAATGTATCGAAAGTGCCCGTAAGCTATTCCGCATTCAGAAAGGCGGCGATATACGCCCTTGAAAAGAATGCCGCACAGAACGAGGCAATGGTCATTAAAATGCTCAGCCATGCGACTTATTTTGACGGAGAAAAGCCGCTTGGAAATATATCCAACCAAATGTACAAAATGATGTTCTCAAATGAAGTATATTCGCAGGAAACCGGCCACAAAAAATCTGACGAAACCAAGCCGCTTGACCTTAACAGTCTGAGCAACACTTCAAAGGAAAAATGGACCGCTTCCGTCAACAAGGCGAACCAAAACCGCGAGGCAATGGAAGCTCTCGAAAACGTCATCATCGAATCAAACAACAGCTATATCAGGGCGGAAAAGCTGTACGACGATCTTATAACGATAACCCCCGCCTCGTTCGAAAACAAACTGGACCCCGAAACCGGCGCGGTGAGCGCGGTCGAGTCCTATCAGCCGGCGGTAAACACCCTTGTGAAAGCAAAGAATATGCTGAAAAACGACTCAATGATGTCCCCTGATAACCTTGAAAAGGTCATCTCAAAGAATAAGGAGCTGTCAGGGTCAACGCAATCAACATCGGAAAGGAAGTGAAAGCATGGTCAGAACAGGCTTTCAGAACGGCGCATATGTTATCCTCAGCATCGAGGAGGAACGCGACGACGTATGCACCTACATAGTAAGGAACCGCGAGGGGAAGCAGTTCATCGCCTGCGAGCTGCGCAGCCTTTCGCTGATAAACAAATGCCTGCCCGAGATAAGCAGGGCGGCGGAAAGCGGCAGGCTGGTGTGCTTTACGGAAAACGCCTGCCTGTACATAATCACGCGGTATACCGAGGGTGAGATAGCGCGGCTGTATTTCGGCGTGAACCACACCGACCTGCGGCGGAAGCTCGAGATGATACGCGACATGACCTTCAAGATGGTTGAGTGCAGCGATATGCCCGAGCTTATCATAAAGGGAATGCTGACGGAAAAAAGCGCCTGCGTCTGCCGCGGGGAACTTGCGCTGAACTGCTTTATCGACCCGAACAACACAAAATCTCCGGTTGAGATGTACGCGGAGCTTTTCGACGGAATGTTCTCCCCTGCGGACATAAAGCGGCTGAAATATCTTAGTATAGTCATGCAGAAGCTTTCCAACGGGATATACACAAGCTTTCTGGAAATATACCTTGACATTGAGCAGCTTATCGACAAGCTGGACGGCGGCACGGATATATTCGGCAGTATAAAGGCGGCGTATGAGCGGTCGAAGAGCGTTATCAAGATAGTGGCGACGGCGGCAGTGCTGGTCGCGGCGGCGGTGGTCATATATAATATGGTGATGAAGTCGTCGCAGGAGGCCGCTTCGGAAAACTTCGAGCCTATCGATCATATAGGGACAGTGCGGCTGGACAGAGAGGAGAGTACCGTGCGGGATATTCATGTTACGGCGGAGTGAGGTGGAAACGTTTCGGCTTTGCGGTGCCAATTCATGTAGTCAAGGTGTCAACACTTCGTCTTTGTGGAGCATGATACACGCGGTTAAGGTGTCAACGCTTTGTTTTTACGCTGCCCATACACGCGGTCGAGGGGTCGCACCCCTCGCGGGTCAAGGGCGGCGCCCTTGTCGCCGTCCGCAGACGGCGAAATTCCCCACACCTTTAAAATTCCGTGCAGTGAAAGCATAAAGCAGGTGCGTTTATCCGACTTAAAAAGCGCTAAAGGGGTGTGGGGGAAAACAAGAGTTTTCC
>CAVIFG010000150.1:2923-5750 GCA_963641955.1 Escherichia coli | reverse complement strand
GGCAGGCTCAACACCGAAAAGAAATACGGCTGCCTTACCGACCTGTACAAATTCGAGGGATACGCATGGTTCAGGCGCCGCTTTTGCGTTACGGAAGAGCAGTCGCGCGGCAGCATGACACTTTTCCTTGAGCGCACAAGAAAAACCACCGTATACATCGACGGGAAAGAGATAGGGCACTACTGCTCGCTCTGCGCGCCGCACCGCTATGATTTAAGCGGCATATCCGCGGGGGAGCACGAAATTATGATCCGTGTGGATAACACCGACTACCCCACCGCAGGCGGACACCTCACCTCGCAGGATACGCAGACAAACTGGAACGGCATAACAGGTAAGCTCGAAATACAGTGCTATCGTGCGTTCCCGAGGAATATTTCCGTTATTCCCGACATAGCAGAGAAAACCGTGCACGTCCGCGCGGACGTTGCGGGTTCCCCCGTCGGTACGGCAAATCTGAAAGTGCTGGACGAAAACGGAGAATACGGCGGTGCGTCCGTAGATTATTCCGACGGGAAGCTTGACTGCGTTATAAAGCTTTCGGGCGACGTCCCGCTGTGGAGCGAGCATTCCCCCGCGCTGCTGCGCCTTGAACTGGATATCGGCGGCGACAGCAGGCGCATTAATTTTGGTTTGCGCGAGTTTAGAGCCGACGGGCTTAAATTCAGAATAAACGGAAATGAAACATTCCTCCGCGGAAAGCACGACGGACTTGTTTTCCCGCTGACGGGCGCAGCCCCCACGGACACCGCAAGCTGGATAAAGGTATTCGAAACCGCGAAGCGCTACGGCATAAATCACTACCGCTTCCACACCTGCTGCCCGCCCGAGGCGGCGTTCGAAGCGGCGGACCTTATGGGCATATATATGCAGCCAGAACTGCCTTTCTGGGGCACAATCCCCGAGGAACTGACGGAGGAGCACAAATTCCTCCGCGAAGAGGGCTTCCGCATACTTAACGAATTCGGCAGTCACCCCTCGTTCGTGATGATGTCCATGGGCAACGAGCTTTGGGGCAGCCAGCAGCGGCTTGACGAAATCCTCGCGGGATACAAGGCATACGCCCCCGACAAGCTTTATGTTCAGGGGTCGAACAACTTCCAGTTCGTGCCCTGTATCCTTGACCACGACGACTTTTTCAGCGGCGTGCGCTTCGACCGCGAAAGGCTCATCCGCGGCAGCTACGCCTCCTGCGACGCGCCTTTCGGGCATATTCAGACCGACGAGCCGAACAGCGTGCATAATTACGACGGCATGATAATCCCCGAAAATGCGGGGGCAGGCTCCGACGGCGGCGAAATACTCATCCAGTACGGCACCGAGATGAAGAAAGTCCGCGCGGATTCCTCCGGGGCGATTATCCCGAATGTTCCCGTGGTTTCGCACGAGGTCGGGCAGTATTACATCTACCCCAACTATGACGAAATAAAGAAATACACAGGCTCCCTCCGCCACGACACCTATGAGAGCTACCGCAAAACAGCGGAGGAAAAGGGGCTGCTGGGTCACTGGCGCGATTTCTTCCGCGCATCCGGGGCGCTCTCCGTCGACTGCTACCGCAGGGAGATTGAAGCCGCTCTCCGCTCTGAAAAAATGGCGGGGTTCCAGCTTCTCGACTTGCAGGATTTTCCCGGACAAGGCACCGCGACCGTCGGCATACTTGACCCGTTTATGGAAAGCAAGGGGCTTATCGAGCCGAACGAATGGCGCCGCTTCTGCGGAAAGACCGTTGTTCTCGCGGAGCTTCCGAAGTTCGTATTTACAAGCGGTGATAGCATTTTCTGTGGACTTATGATATCCTCCACCGAGCCGAATTACACCGCTTCAAAGGTAAACTGGACCGTGACCGTGGACGGAAAAACTGTCGCCGACGGAACATCTTCTGTTGGTAAATTCAGCGGGAGAATAGCGCACTGCGCGCCGATAGAATTCACCATTGATACCGACGCACCCTGCACCGCCGAGCTTGAACTTCAGGTGGACGGCACGAACATCACCAACACATACACGCTGTACATCTACCCGGAAATCGACGTAGAAATAACCGAAACATACATTAAATACGACGGAAAAACTCTCCCCATCGTCCACGATGAAGCCGCCGCAAACGCTAATAATCTTTATATCCCCAAGGCGGGCGAGAACGACCTGCGCGGCGAATACTGCACGGATTTCTGGTGCTACGGAATGTTCAGATCCATATCCGAAAGCATGGGCAAGCCCGTCCCCACAGGAACGCTGGGTCTGTATATAAACAGTGAAAGCGAGCTTCTCAGCGGCTTCCCATGCGACGACCACACCACCCCGCAGTGGTACGGGATAATATCCCACAGCCATTGCGCAAACCTCGATGGAACAAGCATCGAGCCGGATGTATGGGTGATCGATAACCCGCAGCGCGCTTCGCGGCTCGCGCTGCTTTACCGCGAAAACGGGCATACAGTTTGCACCTCGCGGCTTTGGGAAATTGCCGACAGGATAGAAGCAAAACACTTCGCGGCGAGCCTTGTCAGGGCGGTGCTGGGCTGAAATGAAACAAAACATTTACGGCATGACCCCCGCACGGCTTGAAAATTATTTCACCGAAAACGGTGAAAATCCCGCCAAGGCGGCAATAGTTTTCGATGGGATTTACCGCCGCAGAATAAGCAGCTTTGACGAGCTAGGACTGTCGCAGCGGGTGTGCGGTGCGCTCTCGCGGGATTTTGAAATCTCTCTCCCCGAAACCGTCGAAGCGCTTGAAAGCGCCGACACGGCGAAGCTTCTCCTGCGTTTAGGCGACGGTGAATTTATCGAAACCGTGCTTATGCGGCAGAAATTCGGCGCC
>CAVIFG010000150.1:0-2913 GCA_963641955.1 Escherichia coli | reverse complement strand
CTGCGTATGCGTTTCAACGCAGGTCGGGTGCTCGATGGGCTGCGCGTTCTGCCGCAGCGGTCAGATGAAAAAACGCAGGAACCTCTCCCCTGCGGAAATCGTCGGGCAGATAGCTGCGGTCGAAAAACAATTCGGAGTTAAGGTGAGCGGCGTTTCCGTCATGGGAATAGGCGAGCCGTTTGACAATTTCGACGCCGTGAGAGATTTGTGCGAGATACTCTGCGCGCCGAAAGGCATGGCGCTTGGCGAGAAGCATATAACTGTTTCCACCTGCGGGCTGGTGCCCGAAATATACAAATATGCAGAACTCCCGCACCCCTGCAACCTCGCGATAAGCCTGCACGCGCCGAATAACGAGCTGCGGAGCCGCCTTATGCCCGTGAACCGCGCGTACCCGCTGGAGCGGCTTATCCCCGCCGCCGAGCATTTTTCCGTGAAATGCAACAGGCGCGTAACGCTGGAGTATGTCATGCTCAACGGCGTGAACGATCTCCCAGAGCACGCCGAGCAGCTTTGCAAGCTTATCGGCGACAGGAATTTTTATGTGAATATCATCCCGTATAACTCCGCCGATTCCGAGTTTGAGAAAAGCCCCCGCGACAGAATAATGCGCTTCTACGACGTGCTGAAAAAGCACGGTATCGGTGTTACGATGCGGCGCGAATTCGGGGCGGAACTCAAAGCCGCTTGCGGACAGCTTCGCGCGGATCACGAAAAATTATAAAAACTGCCTCAACGCGCAAAACGCATTGAGGCATAAATATCTATACCTGACGAATAGACTTCTCTAAACACGGGATAAACAAAAATTCCGCCGAACCTCATGGTTCAGCGGAAAACTGGTGCCGGTGGCGGGGCTTGAACCCGCACGCCGTTGCCGGCAACGGATTTTGAGTCCGTCTCGTCTGCCAATTCCAACACACCGGCGAAAATAACAATAATATTATATCACAATGTCCGCCCCGTGTCAAGTTTTTGGAGGTAAAAAATGCTTCTTCACTACAAAATAATCAACACCACAGTGTGCGTCGAGCGCGATTATATAATGTACGACGGCGAAAAAGAGATCGGGCAGTGCTATGTTTATGTCGGCGGCCCGACCGCTGTTTTCAGGAGAATTTCCGTCAGCGAGGGCTACGACGATTTCACGACCCTGCGCTATTTTATGCAGGAAATGATCCTGCGGCTGCCAAGCGAGGGCGAAGGCGCATTTATAATTGAACCTACTAATACTGCATCGTCCGAGCTGTTCAGCAAAGCAGGCTATTCCATCGGAACCAAATACTCCATTGCCAACACCCCCGCACTGCTCTGATCATAGCCCGTTCCAGAGGTATTTTTCAAGATCCACCGTGTTATCCTCGCGAACCTCTATTCCGTCGGCGCGAAGCAGTTCCGCCTGGCGATCCTCCCCGCCGAACGCAAACGCAGGCGCAAGCCCGCCAAAGCGATTTACGACGCGGTAGCACGGTATTCCGTCGGGATCAGGGTTGCTGTGCAGGGCATAACCTACCGCCCTTGCCCAGCGCGGATTTCCCGCCAGCATGGCGATTTGCCCGTATGTCGCGACCTTTCCCCGCGGAATTTTCCGCACCTGCTCGTAAATTTTTTCAAAAACGCTCATTCTCTCACTCCATAGCAAAATAGCGGCAGTTTCCTGCCGCTATTATTATTGTTCGCAAAAAACGGGTTATGCCTTTTTCTTTGCTTTCTTTTCGGTCTTTGCAGACTTCTTTGCGGCGTTAGGGTCGCGCTCGATTATCGGCTCGCCCGTGCCCTCAACGCAGTCGGCTGTGATCGTGACCTTCTTTATCGTGGGGTCGCTCGGCGCCGTAAACATGATGTCGCGGAGCGTCTTTTCGACGATGGAACGAAGTCCGCGGGCACCGGTGTTGTTAAGTATCGCCTTCTTGGCGATGGCACGTTTCGCTGCGTCCTCAAACTCAAGCTCGATATCGTCGGCTTCAAAGAGGTACTTGTACTGCTTGATAAGCGCGTTTTTCGGCTCGTCAAGAATGCGCACAAGCGCGTCCTCGTCGAGTGCGTCCAGCGCGGTAACTACAGGCAGACGTCCGATAAGCTCGGGGATTATGCCGAACTTCACAAGATCCTGCTGGCTTACGCGCTTGAGCATATCGGCGCTTTCCTTGTCCTTGGAGGACTTGACATCCGCGCCAAATCCCATCGCGGAACTAGAAACACGCTGCGCGATCATCTTCTCGATACCCTCGAATGCACCGCCGCAGATAAACAGAATGTTCTTGGTGTTTATCTGAATAAATTCCTGATGCGGGTGCTTTCTTCCGCCCTGCGGAGGAACGTTGGAAACTGTTCCCTCGATGATCTTCAGCAGCGCCTGCTGAACACCCTCGCCGCTGACGTCGCGGGTAATGGAAGTATTCTCGCTGCGGCGGGATATCTTGTCGATCTCGTCGATGTAGATAATTCCGCGCTCAGCCGCCTCAATATCGAAATCCGCCGCCTGAATAAGGCGGAGCAGAACATTCTCGACATCCTCGCCGACGTAGCCTGCCTGCGTGAGCGTCGTTGCGTCCGCAATGGCGAACGGAACATTCAGCAGCTTTGCAAGCGTCTGCGCGAGCATTGTCTTGCCGACGCCCGTCGGACCAAGCAGAAGTACGTTGGACTTCTGAAGCTCGACTTCATCGTCGCCGCCGTCGTTGAGGAACGTTCTCTTGTAGTGATTGTAAACTGATACGGAGAGGATCTTCTTTGCCTCTTCCTGTCCGATAATGTATTCGTCAAGGTATGCCTTGATCTCCTCGGGCGTCATAAGCTCGTCCGGGCGGGAAAGATAATCAGAATCGCCGGCAGCAGCCGCGGCAGGTGCCGCAAGCTTTCCGCCCTTGATATCGCCGCTTTCAACCAGCATATTGTAGGAGGTGAGAATGC
>CAVIFG010000149.1:0-5760 GCA_963641955.1 Escherichia coli | reverse complement strand
GTTTTGTTAATATTTCATGCTAATAGCTATTTTTTTGTGTTTGCTTTTGTGCATTTTGCGCATAGTTTTTCAACAGGCGTTAAGTTAAATAATTATGAGGGTAAATTTTAGGTTAAGTGGGGGACTGGGGCTGAATGATTATGCGCAGGAAGTCGGTGTTAGGTCGACCCCTTGTCTTTGCGGCGCACGATACACGCGGTCGGAGTGTCAGCCTCTCGTCTTTGTGGTACACAATACACGCGGTCAAGGGGCCGAGCCCCTTGCGGGTCAAGGGCGGCGCCCTTGTCGCCGTCCGCAGACGGCGAAAACCCCTCACATAGTAATTACGAAAACATCACGGTATAGCAGGCGCAAATTAATTCTAAGTTTAAACGACAAAAAAGCGCTAAAGGGGTTTGGGGGAAAACAAGAGTTTTCCCCCAATGCAACATATTAACTCTAAATGTTTCCTTCCTCAAAAACAGTCCGGGGGACTGTTTTTGACACAACGCGCCCATAATGCGCTGATAAATTTGCGGCAGTTCAGCCCAACACCCTCACGTCTTGCCGCGCTCTTTCCCCAACAGCCCACCGGGCTGTTGGAGAGGGAATGTACATTAAGGTTTACTATGCACCTCGGGGGGAAAACTCTTGTTTTCCCCCCGTACCCCCTTTAGCGCTTTTTTGTCGTTTAAATCCAGCTTGTTTGTCCCTGCTTGACCGAAACATTTCTGCTCACAAATTTGTGTGGAGTATTTCGCCGTCTGCGGACGGCGACGAGGGCGCCGCCCTCGACCCGCGAGGGGGTCGCCCCCTCGACCGCGTATATTGGCGCCATAAAGACGAAAGACTGACACTTCGACCGCATGTATTGTGCGCCATAAAGACGAAATGTCGACCGAAAACCAATTTGCCCGATTTTTCGGCAGAAAAAATCCCCCGAAACTCGGGGGACTATTCATCAAATACCATGCTCCCAATGCGCCAGAGTGATCGTTTCAAATCCCTTCGGCGACAATATCGGCTTCGATATCCTTGCCATCGTTTCCGCACTCAATGCGCGATTCTCCGCGAACTCTGCGCCCGCTTTCGTTATATCCGCAAGGTATCCCTCCCGCTGGCGCTTCGCCTTTTCCGCAATGAAAAGCTCGCCCTCGGGACACAATATCGCCGTATAATGCCCGTCGCCGCAGATAAGATCATACTCCTTCAGCAGTGCAGGATACATCGGCTTCGCGTCAACATAGCCGCAGGTCGTGATAACCACCAGCCGCTTTTCATGCATGCTCTCGTCCCTTAACTCGTGGAACGACGCGTTCTTATCCTCTACCAGATTGCCCATATACGGAAGCATGAACGGCAGGCAGCGATCCGTCATCGCCTTTAACTGCGACGGCATTCCGAAGAAATACAGCGGGAACGACTCGATTATGATATCCGCCGCCTGTATCTTCCCGTAGATCTCCTGCATATCGTCCTGTATAACGCAGTGTCCCTGCGTCTTGCTCCAGCAGGAAAAACATCCTACACAGGGCTTGATATTCTTGCGGTAGATGTTTACATACTCCACCTCGGTGCCCTCGGGAAATCCCCTGAGGAACGCCTTTGTTATGTTCAGCGTGTTGCTGCGGTCAGCCTTGGGGCTTCCGTTCAGAACAAGAACTTTCATATATTCTCCTCGTCTGCGGCAGTTTCCTCCGCCGCCGTGTCAATGCAATAATAATATTTCGCGCCGCAGCAGGTTACAACGCCCTCGCGGAAATTCTCATCGGAAAGATCCGTGCCGCCGATGTGGTCGAGGATATCCTCGCCGATGCGCTTTGCGTGCGCCTCGCGGCGGGTCCATGCGGTGAAAAATTCCCCGCGCTTGTCCTCGGCATAATAGAACGCCGCAAGCTCCTCCTCGGTCATGAACGCCATGGCGAGTTCGGACATTTTTTCGTTGGAATAATCCCGCTCCCGCTGGACATCCGCGCCGACAGCGCCCTTTGTGACCCCAGCGCCCGTCGCTATCGCGCAGAACGCGCAGCCGTCGCTGTGGGAAAGGCTGATGTCAAGTTCCGCGCCCTCGGCGTAGGGTCTGCCCTTTTCCGTGCGGAGAAGCTTCACCGCGCCGCGGTCTATCCTGCGGGACTGCACCATGCTGTCCAACAGCAGGAACGCGCAGGCGCTCTCCTCGAACGCCGCGCCGCTCTTCGCGAAAAGCTCGTCAAAATATGCGCTTTCGGGGGCGTAGCATTTCGAAGCGGCTTCGACCCGCTCCCGCAGACCCTCGCCGCCCGTGACGATGCAGGCGGAAAAATCTATCCTGATATCACTCATATACCGCGCTCTTATCTATCGCCGTGAAGAGCATACTGCCCTTCGCCCTTGTCTTTCCGTCCACGGAGATGACCGCGGAAAATTCATACGCCGCGGCGCTCGCGAGGGTGCATTTTACCTCTATCTCCAACTTATCCCCGGGGATAACAGGCTTGAGGAACTTAAAGTCCTTGACTTTCAGCAGAACATACAGCTTGTCCGCGTCGGAAGCCGCGTTTTCGGGGGCGATGACAAGGCTGCAAAGCTGCGCGGCGCTCTCGATGATAAGCACGCCGGGCATTATCGGCGCGTCGGGGAAGTGCCCCATGAAATACGGCTCGTTCACCGAAACGCACTTTATTCCCTTTGCGGAAACGTTAGGCTCCAGCTCGACAACGCGCTCTATCATCTGAAAGGGCGGGCGCTGTTTGATTCTTTCGTTTATTTCGGTAATATTCATCACAGGCTCAGACCTCCGTCAAGAACTATAACCTGTCCCGTCATATACGCGAATGCGTCGGAGCAGAGCGAAGCGACAACGTTCGCAACGTCCCCTGCGGTGCCGAATTTGTGCATGGGCACAGCCTTGAGGTACTCCTCTTTCTTGTCCTCGGGGATGGCGTCTATCATTTCGGTTTCGATGAAGCCCGGGGCTACTGCGTTGACGGTTATCCCGCGGGGAGCAAGCTCCTTTGCGAGGGTGGCGGTCATGGAATTCACCGCGCCCTTTGTTGCGGAATACACGCCCTGTCCCTCTACTGCAAGCACGGAGCTTACGGAAGAGATGTTGATTATCTTGCCCTGCTTCTTGCTCATCATCTTGAGCGCCGCCTGCTGTGCGCAGTGGAAGTAGCCCTTGATGTTGATGTCAAGGCTTCTCGAAAGCGAATCCTCGTTTATCATCAGCAGGTACGCGTCGTCGACAACGCCTGCGTTGTTGACCAGCACATCCAGCCTGCCGAAAGCCTTGTGCACCTCGCGGAACATATTCTGAACCGCCTTGAGGTCTGCTGTGTCCGCCTTTACGGCAATTGCGCGTCTGCCGAGGGCTTCTATCGCGGAAACGACCTCCTGCGCCTTTGCTTCGTTGCTGTTGAAATTGACCGCGATGTCGTAGCCGCATTCCGCCAGCTTCATCGCGCAGGCTCTGCCTATACCTCGGGAAGCGCCCGTAACCAGCGCGACTTTTGTTTCGTTATCCAATTTTTCCTCCTGTTTTGAGAAAGGGCGGAGAAATCGCTCTCCCCGCCCGATGTATCAATCAAACTTTCTTGAGTACGGCCGCCGAATAGGAGCCGCCTGCGCCGAATGCCGCCGCAAGGATATACTTGTATCCCTTTGTATCCACGGTAACATTCTCAACGCCGCCTGCGGTTATCTTATGCGCGGGGAGTACTGCGTCCGTTCCGCCCGAAAGAATTTCCGCCGCATATGCCGCCTGCATCGTACTTGCCGCCGCGCGGGCTTCGCCCATTGTATCCTTAACGCAGAACACGGGTATCTCGCCAAATACGTCGCGGTAAACGGAAAGCTCGAGCGCGTCGACCGCCTTGTGTCCGTCCGCAAAGCCGCAGACCGCGTCTATATCATTTGCGGAAATTCCCGCCGCTTCGCAGGCCTCGAGGACAGCCTTTTTCAGCGCCTCCTCCGAGCCTGTTACCTTGCCGAAATCAACGGACTTGTGCGCGTTTGCGCAGCCCGCGAGTTCCGCGTACTTCTTCGCGCCGCGCTTTGCCGCGCTGTCCTCTGTTTCGAGGATAAGGGAAACGGAGCCTTCGCCGAGGGTGAAGCCGTCCTTATCGAGGGAGTAGGGCTTCGCGTCGCTCAGCAGGCCGAGCTTATCATAAAGGTACTCGGTGGTGTCGGTGTTTTCGTCCGTGCCGGAAGCTACCATGATGCTCTCGTCGCCGTTGCGGAGAACATCCGCCGCGTAGCATACGCTCTGGAGTCCCGCCTGGATGCCGTTGGCGTCGGTTACGTTGTAACCCTTTATTCCCGCAAAGATGCTGAAATATCCGCCCGCCGCATTGTAAACGGTGTTCGGGAAAGAGAACGCACTGCCGGAAGCCGTGCCGTTCTCGATAACGTTCTTCTGGAAGCCGACTATCTCGGTCATGGGGCCGTCGGATGTGCCGACAACGATACCGATGTCGTTCTCGTTGCTCTCGTCGATGGTTATGCCCGCGTCTGAGAGCGCTCTCATGCCGCTGATGAGCTGGAGCTGCGAAAATCTGTCAAGCTTGCGGTAGAACGCCATCTTTATGCCGTGCGCCTTGTAGTCGTCGGAGGTTATCTCCGCGCGCAGACCGCCCTTTTCGTCCGCGGCGCTGCCGACTACCTTGCCGATACCGGTAACGTAGATCTTCTGCTTGTTGGTGCGGTCGGGGATCTCGTGGCTGTTCTTGCTGAAAACTATGCTGGCGTTGTTGCCGCCGAATGCAAAGGAGTTGGAAGCCGCGTAGCTTACGTTTTTTTCGTGCTTGTTGTTGGGAACGAAGTCGATGTCCCCTGCCTTTCCTGCGAGCTTTTCAAGATCCTCGTCGGTGTATCCGATGGTGGGGGGAACGGTGTCCTCGCACACTGCCTTTACGGTCAGAACGGCTTCGATGGAGCCAGCTGCACCAAGGCAGTGACCCGTCATGGACTTTGTGGAGCTTACGGAAAGATTGCTGCTGCCGTCGAAGATGGTGTGGAGGGAGAGGAACTCCGCCTCGTCGTTCTTCGCGGTGCCTGTGCCGTGGGCGTTGATGTAGTCGATGTCGTTCGCGTCAAGACCCGAATTTGCGATGGCACGGCGTATCGCGGACATCTGTCCCTGTCCGTCGGGGCGGGGAGCGGTGATGTGGTGCGCGTCGGAGCTTACGCCCGAGCCGAGTATCTCGCAGTATATCTTCGCGCCGCGCGCCTTTGCGTGCTCGTAGTCCTCGATGATGAGGATGCCTGCGCCCTCGCCGAGGGTGATGCCGCTGCTTCTGTTAAAGGGGGAGCAGGGCTGCGCGTCCAGCGCGTGCAGCGCATGGAATCCCGCAAAAGCAAGGGAAGAGAAGCTGTCCGAGCCGCCCGCAACGAAAGCGTCCGCCTTGCCCGCGCGGATAAGGTCGCAGGCATAGGAAAGGCTTATCGTACCCGCCGCGCAGGCGTTTACGATGTTCGCGGTGGTGCCGTTAAGGCCGAAGTGGCGGGCAACGTTGTTCGCGATGGCGGAAGCGGGCATTTTAAGGATATCTTCCTTGTCCGCGCCGCCGTTCTTTATCTCGTCCGTGAAATATTTGTCAATGCTTGCAGCGCCGCCGACGCAGTTGCCGACGATAACGCCTATTCTGTCGGAAGCTTCGCCGACATTATATCCCGAATCTTTCAGAGCCTCGTCCGCCGCCTTTATGCACAGCAGGGAGGAACGGTCGTAGTTTTCGGGGGAGAGGTCTGCGGACTTTATCGGAACTTCCGCGCCGATGTTCGCATAGCACTCGTCTGTGTTTA
>CAVIFG010000148.1:0-5766 GCA_963641955.1 Escherichia coli | reverse complement strand
TTATATTATATAAAGAAATGCTGAAACCATATGCGGTTTTTGGTCATTTTGTTAGAAAAACAGGGAGTGATACTCTTGTCTATAACCGTACCCGAACAATACAACGTCCCTCTGTACCTGTTCCATCAGGGGGAAAATGCCCATGCCTTCGACTTCTTCGGCTCCCACAAGGACAACCGCGGCGGTCAGGACGGCGCCGTTTTCAGAGTATGGGCGCCCCACGCCCGCTCCGTAAGCGTTATCGGCGATTTCAACCACTGGGACAGGACCCGCTGCTGCATGAACAAAATCAGCGACGGCGGTATCTGGGAAGTGTTCATCGAGGGTATAAAGCAGTACGATAACTATAAGTACAGCATCGAAACCTCCGACGGCCTTATCAAACTCAAGGCAGACCCCTACGGCTTCCATATGGAAACCCGCCCTAACACCGCAACTAAGTTCTACGACATCGAGGGCTTCAACTGGACGGATGAAAATTACCGCAAAGCCCTCGCAGAAAAGAATATATACGACAGCCCCGCGAATATCTATGAAGTAAACGCAGGCTCATGGAAAATGGACGGCGAAAACTACTATGATTACCGCCGCCTTGCCGACGAGCTTGTGCCCTATGTCAAGGACATGGGCTATACTCACATAGAACTCATGCCGATAGGCGAGTTCCCGTTCGACGGCTCATGGGGCTATCAGCAGATAGGCTACTACGCCCCCACCTCCCGCTTCGGCACGCCGCACGATTTCATGGCTTTCGTGGATAAGTGCCACAGCGAGGGCATCGGCGTTATCCTCGACTGGGTGCCCGCGCACTTCCCGAAGGACGCCGCAGGTCTGTATGAATTCGACGGGCAGAGCTGCTATGAATACGACGACCCCCTCAAGCGTGAGCATAAGAGCTGGGGCACGAATATCTTCGACTGGGGCAAGCCCGAGGTGCAGTCGTTCCTCGTTTCCAATGCGAACTACTGGATAGAAAAATATCATATCGATGGTCTGCGCGTGGACGCGGTTGCTTCTATGCTTTACCTCGACTACGACAGGCGCGACGGCGAATGGCGCCCGAATTCCAAGGGCGGCAGGGAAAACCTCGAAGCTGTGGCATTCCTGCAAAAGCTGAATGCTGCGCTGTTCAGGGAGCACCCCAACATAATGATGATCGCCGAGGAATCCACCGCATGGCCGCTGGTAACAAAGCCTGCGGATATCGGCGGACTCGGATTCAACTTCAAATGGAACATGGGCTGGATGAACGATATGCTCCGCTACATGAGCATGGATCCGCTCGGCCGCCCGTATAACCATAACCTCGTTACATTCTCGTTCTACTACGCTTTCTCCGAGAACTACATCCTCCCCATCAGTCATGATGAGGTGGTGTACGGAAAGTGCTCCATGCTCGACAAGATGGGCGGGCCGCGGGAATACCGCTTCAACAGCCTGCGCACATTCCTTGGCTACATGGCGGCGCACCCCGGAAAGAAACTCATGTTCATGGGGCAGGAGTTCGCGCAGTACAAGGAATGGAACTTCCAGACCCAGCTCGACTGGGAGGTGCTGGAGTTCGAGCCGCACTACAAGCTGCATGAGTATGTAAAGGCGCTCAACAGGTTCTACAAGGACACCCCCGCGCTGTGGGAATGCGATACGAGCTGGGAGGGCTTCCACTGGATATCCGCGGAGGACAACACCAACAGCGTCATCGCTTTCAGAAGAATCGCCCGCAACAAGGACGAGGTCATCGTAGTATGCAACTTCCAGCCCGTAAGGCATGAGGTCTACGAAATAGGCGTGCCGTATTACGGCGACTATACCGAGGTGTTCAGCTCCGACGACGTTAAGTTCGGCGGCACGGGCATTTCCAACGGAACGCTCCGCGCGAAGAAAGAGCCGATGCACGGCGAGCAGTACAGAATTACCCTCGACCTGCCGCCCATGGCTGTGGTTTATTTCACAATAAAGAAGCTGGACGAAAACGCTCCCGAGCAGACCGATGAAGCTGTTGCGGCAGTTACCGAGGAAGTTACGGCGGAAACGGCGGCTCCCGAAGCTGTTTCCGCAGAGGTCGCTTCTCCCACGGAAGAAGTTACCGAAGCTGTTACGGAAGCAGTGCCTGAAGCCGCTGCAGAAGCAGTTCCCGAAACTGCCTCCGAAGCTGTGGCAGAAGCGGCGCAGAAAGCTGTTCCCGAAACAAGTTCCGAAGCCCCCGCTGCTGTGACCGCTCCCGCAGAGGAAAAAGCGGCGCCCGCGGCAAATAACCCCGCGCCGAACCAGCAGAACCGCAAAAAGGGCGGACACTCCCGCAAATACAAGAAAAAGCACAGATGATAGATCGCGGCTGACGCCGAAAGATATATAACATGAAAAACCGAACAGGAGGATAAATATGAACCATATCAAAAAGGAATGCGTTGCCATGCTGCTTGCGGGCGGACAGGGCAGCCGTCTTTACGCACTTACTCAGGACATGGCAAAACCTGCCGTTCCTTACGGAGGAAAGTACAGGATCATCGACTTCCCGCTTTCCAACTGCGTTAACTCCGGCATAGACACCGTAGGCGTGCTGACACAGTATCAGCCCATGGTGCTCAACGAATACATAGGCAACGGCCAGCCCTGGGGTCTTGACAGAGCGCACGGCGGCGTGCACGTTCTTCCCCCGTATGAAACCGCTGCAGGCAAGAGCTGGTACTCCGGCACCGCAAACGCCATCTACCAGAACATCGGCTTCGTGGACAGATACAGCCCCGAGTACGTTGTAATTCTCTCCGGCGACCATATCTACAAGATGAACTACGGCAAGATGGTGGAATTCCACAAGAAGAGCAACGCCGACGCTACCATCGCGGTTCTCGAAGTTCCGTGGGAGGAGGCTCCCCGCTTCGGCATCATGAGCGCGAACGAGGACGGCGAGATCTATGAATTCGCCGAGAAGCCCAAGGAGCCGAAGAGCAACCTCGCTTCCATGGGTATCTATGTATTCACATGGAGCAAGCTGCGCAAGTACCTCATCGACAACGAAAACGACGAAACCGCCACAAAGGATTTCGGTAAGAATATTATCCCCGCAATGCTGGCAGACAAGCAGAAGATGATGGCATATCACTTCGACGGCTACTGGAAGGATGTCGGAACCATCGACTCCCTGTGGGAAGCTAATATGGACGTTCTTGACCCGAACGTTCCCCTCGACCTGCTGGACGACAGCTGGAAGATTTACTCCCGCAACCCCGTTATGCCGCCGCACTATGCGGGTCCCAACAGCCAGATCGAAAACTCCATGGTTGCAGAGGGCTGCGAGATCAACGGCATGATCGACTTCTCCGTGCTCTTCGCGGGCGTTACCGTTGAAGAAGGCGCGATAGTTCGCGACAGTATCATCATGCCGAACACCGTTATCAAGAAGGGCGCCGTTATCGAATACGCCATCGTAGGCGAGGACTGCGTCATCGGCGAGGGTGCGCACATCGGCGAGCGTCCCGAGCTTGTCGAGGACAAGTCGAGCTGGGGCGTTGCGGTAATAGGCCACCACGTTAACGTATCCGACAAGGCTATCGCTCCCCCCAAGGCTATGATCTCCAAAGATATATAAGACAGGAAAGGATGTTTTTGATATGGCAAGTATGGCTAACGTTTTAGGACTGATTTTTGCTAATATGCATGAACAGAACCTTCCCGAGCTGACAAAGGCAAGAGCTATGGCGAGCGTTCCGTTCGGAAGCAAGTACCGTCTGGTAGATTTCCCGCTTTCCAGCATGGTCAACTCGGGAATTACACAGGTGGGCATTATAACCAAGCAGAATTACTACTCCCTGATGAACCACCTCGGCATGGGCAGCGAGTGGGACCTTGCAAGAAAGACCGGCGGTCTGCATATCCTCACGCCTTACGGCAGAGAGGGCGCGGGAATGTACCGCGGCAGACTTGAGGCTCTTTCGGGTGCGGCTGAATTCATCCGCGAGAGCAACGCGGAGTATGTTATCATGTCCGACAGCAACTTTGTTGCGAACATGGATCTCCGTCCCGTTATAGATTTCCACGCAGAAAACGGCGCGGATATCACCTGCGTATATGGCAGGACAGTATATCCCGCAGAGCGTGCGATGCACCAGACAATACTCTGTGTAAACGACGACAATACGGTTTACGATGTTCTCTCCCACCCCGACATGAGCGGCGAGATGAACGTTGCGCTGAATATCTACGTTATGAAGCGCCGCTTCTTAGAGGATATCATCCGCGAGAGCGAGTGCCGCGCGCAGTACAGCTTCGAAACGGACATTCTCCAGCACAAGCTGCATGAATACAAGGTAATGGGCTATAAGTACGATGGATATTTCGAGATAATCGACTCCCTCAAGACCTATTACAAGGCTACGATGGACATTATGAACCGCGATATCCGCCACGAGGTATTCGCACTGGATACGCCTATCTATACAAAGGTTCGCGATGTTGCTCCTGCGAAGTACGGCATTGACTGCGTTGTCAAGGGCTCGCTTATCGCAGACGGCTGCATAATCGAGGGCACGGTTGAGAATTGCGTGCTGTTCCGCGGCGTTAAGGTAGGCAAGGGGGCGGTTGTTAAGAATAGCATACTGCTCCAGAATACCGTTATCGAGGAGAAGGCGTCGTTTATCAATGCGATCACGGATAAGGATGTTACGCTTACGAAGAACCGTACAATTACGGGTTCGGTGGATTATCCTATCTTTATTAATAAGGGCGCAATGGTTTGATTTTGTGCTGAATATAATGACCCCGCGGGATTTCCTGCGGGGTTGTTTTTGTGTGTCGACATTTCGTCTTTACGGCGCACATACACGCGGTCGAGGGGTCGCACCCCTCGCAGGTCGAGGGCGGCGCCCTCGTCGCCGTCCGCAGACGGCGAAACACTCCACGCACGGAAAATTTCACGCAGTGAAAGCAGTAATCGGGTGCGTTAATTCGACTTAAAAAAGCGCTAAAGGGGTTTGGGGGAAAACAAGAGTTTTCCCCCAATGCAACATATTAATCTTCAAGGTTTCTCTCCTCAAAAACAGCCCAGTGGGCTGTTTTTGAAAGAGCGCGTAAAATAATTAAGAAACGATTATCTTAACCTTTTTCGATGAGCTTCCGCATTTTGCGGTGATGATAGCGGAGCCTTTAGCCTTGGCGGTTATCTTTCCTGTGGAGGACACCGTAACAGCGGACGGCTTGGAGCTTTTCCATGTAACGGAGCCGCTTCCGCCCGAGAGCGCCGCGCCGAGGGAGAGGGTGTCGCCTTTTTGGAGCTTGATGGTTATGTAGCTTATCTTGGCTTTGCTGTCGGAATTGGTGGGGTAGGTGGCGGTGAAGGCGAGTTTGCCGTTGCCGTCATTGCTTAGACAATACCGATAAAATCTAATATAATATGTACCGGGCTTGACGGAATAGGAAACGGTACCTTTATACTTTTCAAACGTATCATTCCAATCCATCCCGTGGTTCTTCACTCCTATATTTGAACTATAGCCCGATGCATTTGTATTTGTTATTGTAGAAATCTTGTTTCCATCTGAATCATATACATACATATAAAGCTTATACATCTGTGATTCAATGCTGAGCTTCAATGTACCGCTTCCTGATACGGTGACCTTGTAGTCTGCCGTATCTCCATACGCCGGCAGTATGGTCGAAACCGACTTTCCGCTTGAAATAGCCGTCGCCGTATCATAGATACTATCCGCCCCCGCCGTCATCGCCACCGAAGCGCAGGCCGACACCGCTATTACCGCCGCCGAGAAC
>CAVIFG010000147.1:0-5806 GCA_963641955.1 Escherichia coli | reverse complement strand
CAATACCATCGGCATAATGTCGTCCTTCAAGGCGCAGAAGCAGGTTTCTGCGGCTGATGTCGTTCAGGTAACCATCCTCGGTATCGCGGGGCAGACCATCGACACATCCGACAACACCGTGCTGACTTTCTTTGTGAACTTCGTTGCATGGCTGCCGTCGCTGGGACAGGGTGCATGGATAACCATTGCGCTGACCGTTACTTCCGTGGCTTCCGGTATTATTTTGTCGGTGTTCATTGCACTAGGAAAGATGTCGAAGATAAAGCCGCTGTCGTGGATATGCAGGGCGTATATCTTCTTCTTCCGCGGAACTCCTCTGCTTATGCAGCTGTACTTTCTCTGGTTCGGTCTGCCGCTGCTGTTCCCGGCACTTACCATTTCGGACAGATTCCTTGCGGCATACATAGCGTTCACGCTTAACTCCGGCGCATACTGCGCGGAGAATATCCGTGCCGCGATAGAGTCCATTGATAAGGGTCAGTTCGAGGCAGCAAAGGCGCTGGGTCTTTCCTACGGTCAGACGATGCGCAAGATCGTTATTCCGCAGACCTACCGCAGACTTATTCCTCCCACTGCAAACGAGTTCATTATGGTGCTGAAGGACGCTTCGCTGACATCCATCATCGCGCTTCAGGATCTTTCCAAGGTAACAAATTCGATACTTACATCCTCCGGCGATGTTTCGGTTTATCTGATATCCATGGTCATCTACCTTGTTATCACGGCGGTGTTCTCCAAGATATTCGGCGTTCTCGAGAAGAAATTCTCGGTTTATGATTAAGGGGGTGAGCGGAAATGTCAATGATAAAAACTGAAAATCTCTGCAAGGATTTCGGAGATCTCAAGGTGCTCAAGAACTGCTCACTCACCATCGAGCAGGGCGAAGTAGTGTGCCTTATCGGCCCCTCGGGCGCGGGCAAGTCCACCTATCTCCGTTCGCTTAACCACCTCGAAACCATAACCAGCGGCAAGCTTTGGGTAGAGGACAAGCTCCTCGACGACCGCGAAAACGGCATAAACAAGGTGAAGATCACCGCTAAGGAACGCCAGCAGTCGCTGCTTGAAATGGGCATGGTGTTCCAGAGGTTCAACCTTTTCCCGCACCTCACCGTTCTTGAAAACGTCATGATGGCTCCCATCATGGTAAGAAAGCGCGGCAAGGCGGAAACGGAGGAACTTGCGCGGGAGCTTCTCGCCAAGGTAGGCCTTGAGCAGAAAGCCGACGCATACCCCACCAAGCTTTCCGGCGGTCAGCAGCAGCGTGTTGCGATAGCGCGTGCGCTGGCGATGCAGCCGAAGATGATGCTTTTCGATGAGCCTACATCCGCGCTCGACCCCGAGCTTGTCGGCGAAGTTTTGCAGGTTATGAAGAACCTTGCCGCCGACGGCATGACGATGATAGTCGTTACGCACGAAATGGGCTTTGCAAAGGAAGTTTCGGACAGAACGGTATTTATGTACGAGGGCTCTATCCTTGAGGTAGACACTCCCGAGAAGCTGTTTACCAATCCCTCCAACGAAAGAACAAAGACATTCCTAAAGTCGGTGCTCAACATATGACGAATTCGCAGAAACTGAGAAACAGCCTGCTCCTGCTTATAACCGCGACGATATGGGGCATGGCGTTCGTTTCGCAGCAGGCGGGCATGGATTACATGGGTCCGCTTACATTCACGGGCTCGCGAAATATAATCGGCAGTCTTGTGCTGATACCCGTTATCCTTATCATCCGCGGCAGGGTGCCCAAGGCGGAGCGCAAGCCGCTTCCTGTTAAGACCACGATTATCGGCGGCATATGCTGCGGCCTTGCACTGACGGCGGGTTCGCTGTTCCAGCAGTACGGCCTTACCATGACGACGGTTGGTAAGGGCGGCTTTATAACCACGCTGTATATCATCATCACGCCGATACTCGGTCTGTTTTTCGGCAGAAAAGTCCCGAAGGTGGTATGGGTCAGCGTCGGACTTGCGGTGGTGGGTATGTACCTGCTCTGCGTCAGCGGCGAGGGATTTTCCGTTTCGGCGGGGGATCTGCTGGTGTTGGCGGGATCGTTCGCGTTTGCGGTGCATATTCTTGTTATCGACAAGTTTTCCCCGCTTACCGATGGCGTTGTGCTGTCCTGTATTCAATTTTTCGTCTGCGGAGTTATCAGCACGATAGGTGCATTCATCTTTGAGCAGCCCGCGTGGGAGCAGCTTGTAAACGGAGCTGTGCCCGTGCTTTATGCAGGCGTACTGTCCTGCGGCGTGGGATATACGCTTCAGATAGTGGGGCAGAAGGGGCTCAATCCGACTGCGGCGGCGCTTATCCTCTCGCTGGAATCCGTCGTGGCGGCAATTTCGGGCTATATCGCGTACAAGATAGGCTTCCTCAAAACCGACCAGTCCATGACGCCCGTGCAGATACTCGGGTGTGCAGTGGTGTTCGCGGCGGTAATTCTTGTGCAGCTTCCGTGGGATAAGATAGCGGAGAGAAAGAAAACTGCGAATAAATGAACGTGGCATAAAAATGCCACGTTCAGAACGGTGATAAACCGCCATCTGCGTCGTCACTCCGTACTGCGACAGGCACAAAGCCTAGTCGCAGCACGGGTTCCTAGCATCTGACGATTTCTCATCGTTCTGGGGCGGATATTTCTTTAAATAAAACGTGGCATAAAAAATGCCACGTTTTATTATAATTAAACATAAATTTACATCATATGGTACTTGAAAAACTGCCGGAAATATGTTACAATATCGCATCACAAGGATTTAAGCGGACACAATAACCTTATACCAAGAAAGGAACCTTGCCATGAAGAAATTTTCAAAAATACTTTCGGTTATCACAGGCGCTGCGGCGGTTCTTGCGCTCACTGTTACCGCATGGGCGGATTACGGCAGCGTTACCGTTATGGGCGATTCCATCGCGACGGGCTATGGGCTGGACGGATATGTTGCCGGCGATAATTACAGCGCTGCGGGCAGCTTCGGCAGCATTATTTCCGACGAATGCAGCAGCTACCTCAACCTTGCCGTTGACGGCAGGACTACCACGGGACTTATCGACGCCCTCGAAAGCAACCTCGCGGACGCCGTCGCAGGCTCTGATCAGATCATCATTTCCATCGGCGGCAACGATTATCTCCAGCCCATGCAGGCGGCGCTGTATGCAAAAATGATGGAGGATCCCGACCTGCTCTCGAAAATCATGTCGGGGGAGATAGACCAGTCCGAAATCATGAACTATGCGCAGGGATTTATCTCCGACGCCCTTGCAGCTGCGGCGAATGTTGACGCTTCCGCAGTGGCGGCGAATATACAGAAAATCACCGACGATATCGCTGAACTCAACAGCGGCGCTGAAATCTACCTGTTCACTATTTACGACCCGTTCGAGGGCGTTGAGGGCATGGAGGACGCCTATGCCGTTGCGGAAGCAAAGCTCGGCGAGCTTAATTCCGCGATATCCGATATGGAGGGCGGGAATATCCATGTTGTCGATGTTTACGGTGCATTCAAGGGTCACGCGATCGAATACACCAACATATCCATGGGTGACATCCACCCGAATGCGGCGGGTCATGCGGTGATAGCAGACCTGCTTGCTTCCGAGCTCAGCGATATCGCTCCGCTCGATGATACATCCGACAATGCGGGCGCAGACGTAATTCCTGCCCCCGATAAAACCAGCCCCGACACGGGCGCGGAGGGAATTGCGGCAGCGATAGGCACGGCGGCTCTCGCTGGTGCGGCTGTGGTGCTTCTCAAAAGAAAATCCCGCTGATATTGCAACCTTTCGGGTGTCTGCGTGGTATTATTTATGAAACGTTCAGGCGCACTATCACAAAAGACTCGAAAGGATGATGAAAATGAAATTACGAAACATAATTGCTATCCCGCTTATGGCGGCAATGCTTAGCGGCTGCGCAGGCTCCGCGAAGAATGTTGACCTGCTGCCGAATGCAAATGTTGAGAGCAGCGCGCTGGCGCTGTATTCCTGCGTTGACGGAGAGGTTCAGCGGCAATTCCTGTTTGACCAGAGTCAGGAGCAGGAAATTCTTGATACCCTGAAAAAGCTTCCCGTGCAGGATATCCCCGCCGACAGCGACAGGCTGAACAGCCTTTCGGGTGATATCTACGCGCTGGAGATAGGCACCGGCGAGGGCGATGTAAGCGGCTTCTGGCAGGACGGCGTGTGGATAGCCGACGACGGCACGGCTTACGAGGCGAAAATTGATTTCAACTCTTTTCTGAACAATTATAGCTGGAGCGATAAGGACAGCGGTGAATTGAATTGGATACCGAATATCCATTATCAGGCAAAGCGCGGAGGTCAGTGGAACACCGCCTACCTCGGAAAATCCAAGGCAAATTCGGAAAATACCCTGGATTTCAAAATACAGCGAGTAGAAAATAACACGATTTATACAAAAATAACTAATAATTCTGCCGAAGAAGCGGGATTTGGAGTCGGATTTTCGCTCGATGTAAAGCTTGACGGCGAATGGTATAGCATACCCGCCGAGCAGGATATAGTGTTTAATTCCATTGCGATAATTCTTCCCGCAGGCGAAAGCACCGAGGAAAGCTATGATTTTTCGGGATACGGCACGCTCCCCGCAGGGGAATACAGAATCGTTACGGATTTCGGCACGGCGGAATTTAGTGTTGATTGACATATAAATTAATACTGCGGCACGGTGTTCTTATGAGCACCGTGTTATTTTTGCGCTAAATCAACCAATAAAGTTGAAAATATATGTGCAAGTCTACAAAAGCATACTAAATCCTCAAAACATATTGACATAGTAGGATAAGTATGCTATAATCATACTCAAGGAAAACAAAGCGGCAGAAAATACCGCAGACACACACCATATTATTACGGAGGAAAACAAAATGAGCGTTTACACATCTGTTACCGAATTAGTCGGAAAGACACCCCTTGTTGAGCTGAAGAACATTGAAAAGGCTGAAAACCTCGAAGCTACTGTCATCGCAAAGCTTGAGCTTTTCAACCCCGGCGGAAGCGTTAAGGACAGAATCGCAAAGGCGATGATCGAGGACGCAGAAAAGACAGGAAAGCTCAAGGAAGGCAGCGTTATCATCGAGCCGACCAGCGGCAACACAGGTATCGGTCTTGCTTCCATCGCGGCTGCAAAGGGCTACCGTATAATCATTACAATGCCCGAAACCATGAGCATTGAGCGCAGAAACCTTATGAAGGCATACGGCGCAGAGCTGGTTCTTACAGACGGTTCCAAGGGCATGAAGGGCGCCATCGCAAAAGCACAGGAGCTTGCGGAGGAGATCCCGAACAGCTTTATCCCCGGCCAGTTCACCAACCCCGTTAACCCCGCGACACACGAGGCTACAACAGGCGTTGAGATCTGGAACGACACCGAGGGCAAGGTTGATATCTTCGTTGCAGGCGTTGGCACAGGCGGAACCCTCAGCGGCGTAGGCAAGGCTCTCAAGGCCAAGAACCCCGCTGTCAAGGTAGTTGCTGTTGAGCCCAAGGGCTCCCCCGTACTTTCTCAGGGCGTTGCAGGCCCCCACAAGATTCAGGGTATCGGCGCAGGCTTTGTTCCCGATACGCTGAACACATCCATCTACGATGAGATCATCCCCGTTGAAAACGAGGACGCATTCGCAACAGGCAGAAAGATCGCCCGTACAGAGGGCATTCTGGTCGGAATTTCTTCCGGCGCGGCTCTGTGGGCTGCTCTCGAGCTGGCTAAGCGCCCCGAAAACAAGGGCAAGACCATCGTGGTACTTCTCCCCGATACGGGCGAGAGATACCTCTCCACACCCATGTTCGC
>CAVIFG010000146.1:0-5814 GCA_963641955.1 Escherichia coli | reverse complement strand
TCCCATGAGTGCCTTTCCATCGCTGGTACATATTACGTTGCATCAACCTACCAGAGCCTACGCCAAGCATTACAATAAGGTCGCGGAGCGAGATAAACCTTTCAAAGCGTAAGGCACTTAAACCTTTAAGGAAAGAGGTGGGGGTTAGGGAGAGGGGAGCGCGAGGGGAGAACCCTTGGGGGAGGTGGAAAACGTAGTTTTCCCCTCCACCAACGGTGCTCCACTCGCATTTGTGCGAAAACATTTTTATTAAAAAGTTTGAACCAACAGCGTAGCTGTAATTAACCCTCGCGGCAGCGAAAACAAATTTGCAATTAAAAGCACCCTAGCGGGGCTGCCGCCCCTCCTCACTGCGTTCGGAGGGAACGCCATCCCCGCGCGCCTTGACGGCGCATTTTATTTTCCAACGCAAAAGCGTTTAAATACTTCCGCGATGACCTCCTCACCGGCGGTCCTGCCGGAAAGCTCATATACCGCGTCCAGCGCCTGCGACAGCATTACCCCCGTAACATCGGGAGTGACCCCCGCGGCAACGCCGCTGTACGCCTCGTCCACGGCATTCGCCGCGCGGATAACGCACGCCCTCTGCCGCTCGTTCGCGATAAATCCCGCGTCCGCGGAAAGCTCGTCCAGCTTCAGCCGCGAATTGACCTCCGCCGCAATAGCTTCCGCCGCGCCGCCCTGCCGCGCGCTGACGTATATCGGATTGCCGAAATGCCGCTCCGCTTCCGCCGCGTCGAATTTCTGCTCAAGATCGGTCTTGTTGATTATGCAGATGGTTTCCTTGCCGTCAAGCAGACCGAACAGCCGCCTGTCCTCCTCGGATATCGGGCGGGAGCCGTCAAATACCGCCAGCACGATATCCGCGCTGCGCAGCTTTTTCAGCATTATTTCAACGCCGATCTTTTCAACAGGGTCGTCCGTTTCGCGTATGCCCGCGCAGTCCGCCACGCGAAGCACCGCGCCGCCAAGATTTATCGTTTCCTCGACAACGTCGCGTGTCGTGCCCGCAATGTCGCTTACAATGCTGCGCTCCTCCCCGGAAAGGAGGTTCATCAGCGTGGATTTGCCAACATTCGGCTTGCCGACTATCGCACAGGATATTCCCTCGCGTATCAGCCGCCCCGTGTCGTAGCCGTCCAGCAGCTCCTTAAATTCACCGCGTATCGCGCTCAGTTTTTCAAGAAGCCACTCTGGCGTGACCGTCGGGGTGTCATCCTCGGGATAATCTATCCACGCGGATATCTGCGCGGATACTTCCATTATCTTGTCCGCGATAAATTCCGCGCGGCGGTACAGTGCGCCCTCGCGCTGGCTGTTAGAGCAGGCAAGCAATTGCCCGCCCTGCGCCGAAATTATATCCGCGACAGCTTCCGCCTGCGTCAGCGACATTTTTCCGTTGAGCAATGCGCGCTTTGTGAATTCGCCCGCCGCCGCAGGCTCCGCCCCCGCTTTAAGGCAGGCGGTCAGCACCCTCCGCGTGACATAAATGCCCCCGTGGCAGGATATCTCCGCGACATCCTCCCCCGTGTAGCTGTGCGGCGCGCGGTAGACAAGCAGCACGCCGTCGTCCAGCCGCTCGCCGCCGTCGTATATTTTTCCGTAGGCGGCGCGGTAGCCCTCCATCTCCGAAACGGGCTTCCCCGAAACGGGCTTGAAAACCGCCGCCGCGACTTCCAGCGCCCTCTCCCCCGAAACACGGATAACGGATATTCCGCCCGCCGCCGCAGGGGTCGCTATGGCACATATCGTCGACAAAATATCACCTCGGTATCAATCGCTTATTTTTTCTTTCCGAAAAGCCGCGAGAAAAATCTCGCTTTCTTTTCTTCGGGAGCGGTATCCTCCCGCTCCTCGGGCGTTTCCGCCTTTGCGGGCTTGTCCTCGGGTGCTTCCTCCGCGTCGGAGAAAAGCCCCACCAACACCGCCTTTTTCTTGAATTCCTCGCCGGTGTCGTTGAGGAGATAGGTGTACGTCCTCGTCGGCATGGGGACTTTGTATTCGTCAAGGTCGGAGCACTCAAGCACGCCGCTCAGCTTCTCCGCCATTCTTTCGGGAATGCTCTCCGCCGCGCCGTCGTAATATTCCTCGCAGGCGATGTTGTATTCCTCCGCAGGGTTTCTGCCCGCTATCTGCGTGAGATGTATTCCCTCCCGCAGATACGCGGTGTAATCGAGGTAGTCGCTCCAGAATTCGTTCAGCAGCGCCGCAAGAATGAGATTTTCTTTCCTCTGCAGCGCCTCCGCGCCGAATTTCTTCACCGCTTCGTCGTATTCCCCGGGGGCATTGTCCCGCCACATCGTGCTGTTGTAGCTGCCGTCCAGCAGGGATTTTCTCCGTCCGAATGTCATATCGCGGTGCTTCTCGCCTATCATGGTGTATTTCAGCAGATTTACGCGCTCGTCAAAGGTGTCGCCCTCGGAAATGCGCTGAACGCGCTCCGCTTCTTTAAGCAGGACTTTATCCTCTATCGCGCCGCTGACGTGCTCCGAGGGGTAATGCCGCCCCGAAACCAGCGATTTCAGATCGAACCGCGTCATCATATCATCGTCCAGCGCCGCGAAAAATCTGCTCTCGCCGACATCGCCCTGCCGCCCCGCTCTGCCGCGGAGCTGCTTTGTAATGCGGGAGCTTTCCCGCATGGAAGTCGCCAGCACCAGCAGACCGCCCGCGGACGTTACAAAATCCTTGTCCGCGCCGCTTTCGCCGCCGAGCTTTATATCAACGCCGCGGCCCGCCATGTTGGTGGAAATAGTGACCGCGCCGCGCTCGCCCGCTTTCGCGATGACCGCCGCTTCCTCCGCGTCGTTTTTCGCGTTGAGTACCGCGCAGGAAATGCCCTTTTTCTTTAATTCTGCCGCGATGCTCTCGCTTTCCTCTATGCTCTCCGTGCCGACAAGCACGGGGCGCTCCGCCGCCGCGGCTTCGGTTATCGCGCTGATTATTGCGCGGCGCTTCTCCGTCGCGTCGTAGTACATCTCAAGCGGGTGGTCGATGCGCGCGCAGGGCAGCCTTGTGGGGATAACATCCGTGGTGAGCCCATAGAGCTTCTCAAATTCCTCGCGGGACTGCTCCGCAGTGCCCGTCATGCCCGAAAGCTTCGGGTACAGTCTTATGAAAAACTGAAGCGCGATGTTGCCCATTATGCGCCCGCGGGAGGTTATTTTCAGCCCATGCTTCGCTTCCGCCGCCGCCTGCAGGTCCCCGGGGAAAACACGCCCCTTTGCCGCGCGTCCCGTAAACTCATCCACAAGGACGATGGCGCCGTCCTTTACGATGTAATCCTTGTCCTCTTTGAGCACGCTCCGCGCCTTTATGCAGGCGCATATCTTCGCGAGAAGCCCCGCGCTGTCCGCGCCGTAGATATCAACGCCGAAAATTTCCTCCGCCTTGTCCGCGCCGCTGTCGGTGAGATACACGTTGCGGCTTTCCTCGTCCACGCCGAAATCATCCTCGGTGAAATTCTCAACTTTTTCGTATACCTCCGCGGTGGAATCGTCCTCGGAAACCTCCATATCGCCTGCAATTACAAGCGGTATCCTCGCTTCGTCGATTAGGATGCTGTCTGCCTCGTCAACTATCGCGAAATCAAGCTTCTCGGGGAATACCATCTTGTCCGTTTCGAAGCACACGAAATCCCGCAGGTAGTCAAATCCCGCTTCCTTGGCGGTCATATATACCACCTGCCGCGAATACAGCTCCGCGCGCTCCTCACGGGGAGTTTTCTCGGTTATACAGCCGACGGAAACACCCATTTCATCGTAAACGGGCTTCATCCAGCCGCAGTCGCGCTGCGCGAGATAATCGTTGAAGGTCAGCACATGAACGCTGCCGCCCTCCAGCGCACGAGCGCACGCCGCAAACACGGCGCAGAGCGTCTTGCCCTCGCCGGTCTGCATCTGCACCATTTTCCCCTCGTAAAGGGAAAGCGCGCAGGAAAGCTGCTCGTCAAACGGCGTCATGCCAAGCTTATTCTTAAATGCACGAAATACCCGCGCAAATATTTCCGCAGTGGAATTTCCGCCGCATTCCCCGCTTTCCGCAAGGCTCTTTATTTTCAGAATTTCCGTTTTCTTATCCAATTTGACCTCCGAAAAGCGCGAAAGCGCGCTGATATTCCCGCCGAAACCCACGGGGGATCATTTGTTCAGCCTGCCCTGTACCGCTTTATTCTCCATATCATGCTGCGAAGCTCGGGGCCGCGGCATTCAAGCCACTTCATAACTGTGCGGGTGGTCTGGCCGTTTGCCGCCATTTCTTCAAGGCGGTCAAAGCTGACCCATTTTGCCGCGCACACCTCCGCCGCCTGCAAATGCAGCTCCGCAAGCCGAACGTCCTTGTTGACCATATAAAAATCGCGCAGCATACTGTCCGTGGTCATCGACCACACAAGCTTGATCTCGTCGGGAAAGGCGCGGATGCCCGTTTCCTCGAACAGCTCCCGCACCGCCGCCTCGCGGCTGGTTTCCCCTGCAACGGCACAGCCGCCGGAGCACTCCCACTTGCCGCCGCTGGTCTTTTCGGGAACCCGCTGGGTCAGCAGTATCTCTCCGTTGTTGTTCACCGTCATTATCTGCACGACGATGTGATATTCCCCGTGGGGAACGGGCGCGCCGCGCTGTATCTTGCGCCCGAGCGGCCGCCTGTCGTATGTGTATAGGTCAAAAAACTCCATTCAGACCCTCGCTGTTCCCGAAAGGTTCTTCGCGATAAGCTCGCAACGCTGTTTTACGCAGTCTGCGGAACGGAGCGGGTCTGAGGGTGTGTTGAAGGTGTAGTCCATCAGCTTCTCAATTGTTGTGGAAGCAACATGGAGCCTTGTGTCGCTGGAAGCGTAGTAGATATATACGTCGCCGTTTTCGCGGACAATCGCGCCGTTTGTAAAGGCAACATTGGATACATCGCCAACACGCTCTATCCCCTGCGGAGCGATGAACAGTCCCGAAGGACTTGCGATAAGCTTTGAGGGGTCGTTAAGGTCGGTGGCGAATACATAAATGACATAACGCAGACCCGCCGCTGTGTTTCTTACGCCGTGGGCAATGTGTATCCAGCCCTTGGGGGTCTTTATCGGAACTGCGCCCGCGCCGTTCTTTACCTCGGTGATGGTGTGGTAAATTCTCGGGGAAATAACCTTTTCCTCGGTGCAGAGGACGGGGTTTGTGATGTCCTCGCAAAGTGCGAAGCAAACTCCTCCGCCTGAGCCCGTGGAGATGAAGTCATCCTGCGGACGGGTATAGAATGCATACTTTCCGTCGACAAATTCGGGGTGCAGGACTACGTTTCTCTGCTGCGGGGACTTGGAAATGAGGTTCGGCAGGCGCTCCCATGTAACAAGGTCCTTCGTGCGGACTATGCCCGCCTGCGCATTCGCCGCGGAAAGGTCGTTGGAGGTCTTGTCTTTACTTTCGGAGCAGAAAACGCCGTAGATCCATCCGTCCTCATGCTGGGTCAGGCGCATATCGTAAACATTGGTTTCCTCGGGGCAGGTATCGGGGAGGATAACGGGGTAATCGCGGAATCGGAAGCCCTCGGTAGGCTTGTCACTCTCTGCAACAGCAAAGAAGCTCTTTCTGTCTGCACCCTCAACACGGGCAACAAGGCAGTATTTGCCGTTGAGATAAACCGCGCCGCTGTTCATAACAGCGTTTACGCCGAGGCGCTCCATAAGGTTGGGATTATCGTTGTAATTGAAGTCGTAGCGCCATATCAGCGGAGCGTGCGCCGCGGTGAGAACAGGGTTTTCGTAGCGGTCGTACACGCCGTTATAGAAATCGGTCTTGGGATTGGGGCGGCGGATAAGCTCTTCCTGCT
>CAVIFG010000145.1:0-5869 GCA_963641955.1 Escherichia coli | reverse complement strand
TTGAGGATCTCCTCGCGCAGGGCAAGGATGTTATACTTAAAATCGAGGTCGAGGGCGCGATGAATATCCGCAGACTCTTCCCCGAATGCTGCCTTGTTTTCATACTCCCGCCGTCAATGCACGAGCTGGAGCGCCGTCTGCGCAAGCGCGGAACCGAAACCGAGGAAAAGATCCGCGAGCGCACCGCGCAGGCCCGCAACGAGATAAAACTCGCCGAGCATTACGACTATCTCATCACAAACGGCGAGCTTGATATTGCCGTGGACGATCTCCTTGCCGTAATCCGCGCCGAAAAGCTCCGCCGCACCCGCAATACCGCTCTGCTGGAGTGCCTTTCCGCCGAGGGCTGTGAAAACACCTGATGGAAAGAAAAAGGCTCATTGCGGATGTCGCAGTTGAGAACACACTTTTTGCATTCGACAAGCTGTTCGGGTACAGCATTCCCGAGGAAATGCGCGACAGCGTGAAAGCGGGCGTCCGCGTTGTCATTCCTTTTGGAAAGGGCAGCAAAAAGCGCATGGGGCTGGTGTTTTCCGTGCATGAGGACGACGACCCCTCGATACGCTACAAAGCGATAACCGCCGCCGCTGACAGCGAACCTGTCATTTCGCAGGAGCTGCTCGATTTATGCACATGGATAAAAGAAAACACTTTCTGCACCTACTTTGACGCATTCCGCGCGATACTTCCGCCGGGGCTTGGATATACTCTGAAAGTGCACTATGCGTTGAGTTCGGATATCACCGCGGAGCTTTCCGACGACGAAAAGCGTTTTGTGGAGATACTTCGCTCCGCGGCTGACCGCGCGGCTTTCGACGCCGCGGTGCTTGCGGACAAGGCTTCGGGCGGAAAGCTTGTAAAGTCGCTGCTCGAAAAGAACGTTCTGCATGAGGACGATGTGCTCAAGCGCCGCGTCGGCGATGAAACCGTCGCAATGCTGCGGCTGTCCGAGCGCCAGCCCGAGGGCGTGAGCCTTACGAAAAAACAGCGCGAGGTGCTTCGCTTTATAGAAGAAACCGAGTGCGCTTCTGTGCGGGAAGCCTGCTACGCCTGCACCGTAACGCCGTCTGTTGTGAAAAGGCTTGTGGACAAGGGCTTTCTTGAGCAGTTTGAAAACGTTGTTTTCAGGACAGAACCCACGGAGCAGGCGGCGGAAAGCCTGTCGGATATACATTTCTCGCCGAAGCAGCAGGAGGTTTTCGACGGACTGCTGAAGCTGATGAACGACCCGAAGCCCAAATGCGCGCTCCTGCGAGGGGTAACGGGCAGCGGAAAAACCTCCGTTTTCATAAAGCTTATCGAGCAGGCGCTGCTGCAGGGGAAATCGGCGGTTATGCTGGTTCCCGAGATATCACTCACGCCGCAGATGGTCGGAAAGTTCCGCAGGCTGTTCGGCGGGGAAGTCGCGATAATGCACAGCAGCCTTTCGCTGGGCGAGCGCGCGGATGAATACCGCCGCATACGCGACGGAAAGGCGCACATCGTCATCGGCACCCGCAGCGCAGTTTTTGCCCCCGTGCAGAATTTGGGCGTTATCGTCATCGACGAGGAGGGCGAGGGGACGTATAAGTCCGAGAGCGCCCCGCGGTATCATGCCCGCGATGTTGCCAAGCAGCGATGCTTCGCGCATAACGCGTTTCTGCTTCTTGCCTCGGCAACGCCGTCGCTGGAAAGCTATTACTACGCCAAAAAGGGAAGATACAGCCTTTTCGAGCTGGACGAGCGATACAACAACGCCGTTCTTCCCGAGGTATATATAGTTGACATGAAAGAAGAGCAGCGCAACGGAAACCATTCCGCATTCAGTATGCCGCTCATTCATGAAATAGAGCTGAATTTAGAGCGCGGGGAGCAGTCTATACTGCTGCTCAACCGACGCGGGTACAGGACCAGCGTCCGCTGTGCAAGCTGCGGCGCCCCCGCGGAGTGCCCCAACTGCTCGCTTCCGCTGACATATCACAAGGTAAATAACAGCATGATATGCCACTACTGCGGCTATATGCGGCAGATGGACAGCGCCTGCCCCAAGTGCGGCGGCGGGTTCTTTTCCATGAAAGGCACCGGCACGCAGCGCATCGAGGATGAAATATCCGAGCTGTTCCCAAAGGCGCGGGTGCTGCGCATGGACGCCGACACCACCTCCACCAAGAATGCCTTTGAGCGCAAGTTCAAGGCTTTCGCCGACGGGGAGTACGACATCATCGTCGGCACGCAGATGATCGCGAAAGGGCTGGATTTCCCGAATGTAACGCTGGTTGGCGTGCTTAAAACGGATAATTCGCTCTACGCCGAGGATTTCCGCGCATATGAGCGGACGTTCTCGCTGATAACGCAGGTGGTCGGAAGATCGGGACGCGGCGGCAAGCGCGGCCGCGCGATGATACAGACCTTCTCCCCCGAGCATTATGTTATAAATCTTGCTGCACGGCAGGATTACCCCGATTTTTACAACGAGGAGATACAACTCCGCGAGGCGCTGCTTTATCCGCCATTTTGCGATATCGTGGTGTTCGGGTTCTCTTCCCTGGTGGAAAAAAGCTGCGAGAACGCCGCGAGGATGTTCGCGGGAATGCTCTCGGAAAATGCAAAGCCCCTCGGAACAGGCGTTCCGATAAGGATTTTAGGCCCCGCGCCTAACACCATCGGAAAGATAAACGGCAGGTTCAGATACCGCCTTATATTAAAATGTATAAACAGCAGCGCACTGCGCAGGCTGGTGAGCACTACCATGCAGCAGGCGGCGCAGAACGCCGCATTCGCGAATGTCAGCTTCTATGCCGACATGAACGGCAGCATGGACTGAAAGGATAAATAAATGGCATTAAGAGAGATATTCAAATTCGGAGATGAAGTTTTAAGAAAGAAATGCAGACCCGTCACAGCGTTTGATCAGAAGCTGTGGACCCTGCTGGATGATATGCGGGATACCCTCACCGCCGCAGACGGCGTAGGTCTTGCCGCGCCGCAGGTGGGAATGCTCCGCCGCGCGGTGATAGTTGATATCCGCGACGACCACGGCACGATCGAACTGATAAATCCCGAGATAATCAGCGCCGAGGGAAGTCAGCTCGGCGACGAGGGCTGCCTTTCCGCCCCGGGCGAATGGGGCAGGGTAGAGCGTCCCGCCACCGTCACCGTAAAGGCGCAGGACAGAAACGGCAAGGAATTCACCATAACGGGAAGCGGTCTGCTTGCCCGCGCATTCTGCCATGAAATAGACCATCTCGACGGCATTCTGTTCACCGACAGGATAAAGTCCGAGCTGCCGCCCAAGGGCTGATAGGAGGGCGGATATGGCTGTAAGAGATATACTTCTGTTCGGCGATGAAAGGCTGCGCACACCCTGCACCGAGGTGGATAAATTCGACGCGGAGCTATGGGCGCTGCTCGACGATATGTACGAAACCATGTGCGCCGCGGACGGCGTTGGTCTTGCCGCGCCGCAGATAGGCGTGCTGAAGCGCGTTGTCGTCATCGACGTCGGCGAGGGCAGAATTGAACTTGTAAATCCCGTTATACTTTCCATGAGAGGAAAGCAGCTTGAAGCGGAGGGGTGCCTTTCTTACCCCGGGAAGCTTGGCATTGTAAAGCGCCCCGCGCGGGTAAAGGTGCGCGCCCTCAACCGTTATGGAAAGGCAGTCGAGTACAAGGGCACCGAGCTTCTCGCAAGGGCATTCTGCCATGAAATCGACCATCTGAACGGAATACTTTATAAGGATAAGGTTATCGAATGGGTAGAGGAGGACGACGAATGAAAACTGTATTCATGGGCACTCCCGTGTTCTCGCTTTCCTGCCTTGAGGCGCTCATCGCCGCAGGGCACGAGGTCGCTGCGGTATTCACCCAGCCCGACAAGCCCCGCAACAGGGGCAAGCAGATACAGATGACCCCCGTAAAGGAATGCGCCCTTGCGCATGATATCCCCGTGTATCAGCCGCTTTCGCTCCGAAAGGGCGAGGACGCGGAAAAGTCCCTCGCGGTGCTTCGCGACATCGCCCCGGACTGCATCGTTGTCGTTGCATACGGGCAGATACTCCCGAAGGAGATACTTGAACTGCCGAAATACGGCTGTATCAACGTGCACGCTTCGCTTCTTCCGAAATACCGCGGCGCGGCGCCAATGCAGCGCTGCATTCAGGACGGCGAAAAGCTGACGGGCGTTACCACCATGTATATGGCGGAGGGGCTTGACACCGGCGACATGATAATGAAGTCCGAGGTGGAAATAACCCCCGAAATGACAGGCAGCGAGCTGCACGACATCCTCTCGGCGGCGGGGGCGGAACTTATCGTAAAGACCCTTTCCGCGCTGGAAAACGGCACGGCGGTGCGCACTCCGCAGACAGGGGACACCTGCTACGCTTCCATGATAACCAAGGAAGAGTTAAAGCTTGACTTCACGCAGCCCGCAGACAAGGTGCACGATTTCATCCGCGCCATGTCCGACGCGCCCTGCGCGTATACTTTCCTTGACGGAAAGCGGCTGAAAGTTTACCGCGCGGTCATCTCGCCGATAAAGACCTCCGCGCCCGCGGGTGCGATAGTCGACCCCGATAAATTCGCGGTATCCTGCGGCGACGGGAACTGCGTTGAATTCACCGAGATACAGGCGGAGGGCGGAAAGCGCATGGATACCACGGCATTCCTGCGCGGAAAGAAGCTTGAAAAGGGCGCAATGCTCGGCTGAAAATAACACTGACGAAAGGTAACAACATCATGGCTGACGCTCGACTTACGGCGGTAAAAATGCTGCTGAAAATGGAAAGCAGCGATTCATATTCCAATATTCTGCTTGACTCCGCATTCAGCTCCTCGGAGCTTTCCGAGCGGGACAAGGCATTCGCCGCGGCGCTGTTTTACGGCGTTATCGAGCGGCGGCTCACGCTGGATTATATAATCCAGCAGAACAGCAGGATACCATTCGAGAAAATAGACAGCGCGGCGGTTCAGATATTAAGAACGGGGCTGTATCAGATACTGTTTATGGAGGGCGTGCCTGAGAGCGCTGCGGTGAACGAAAGCGTTAAGCTTTGCAAGAAAATGAAGCTTTTCGGGGCGCAGGGATTTGTCAACGGAATGCTCCGCAGTTTCATCCGAAACGGCAAAAAGGTCAGCTACCTCGGGCTTTCGGTGCCCGAGCGGCTTTCCGTCGAGTATTCCTGCCCGAAATGGCTCACCGAAAAATGGACGGAGGAATACGGCACCGAAAACGCCGTCACCGCCCTCAAGGCTTCGGTGGGAAAGCCCCCTGTATACGCCCGCGTTAACACGCTGAAATGCACAACGGACGAGCTTCTGAAAGCTCTTTCGGACGAGGGCATATCCGCCGAAAAATACTCCCGCCTTGAAAACTGCATAAAGCTGAACAAGACCGGCGACATCGAAAAGAGCAAGGCATTCCGCCGAGGATTGTTCCATGTTCAGGATATTTCCTCGCAGCTCTGCTGCCTTACGCTGCGCCCAATTGTAAACGAAACCGTGCTGGATGTATGTGCCGCCCCGGGCGGAAAAAGCTTCACCATGGCGGAACTGATGGGCAACAACGGCAGGGTGATAAGCATGGATCTGCACGATATGCGGGTGGGTCTTATCGAGGACGGAGCGGCAAGGCTCGGGCTGCGCATAATCGACGCGCGGCAGAACAACGCGCTGGAATTCAACGATGAACTCCCCGCGGCGGACAGGGTTTTGTGCGACGTGCCCTGCTCGGGACTGGGCGTTATCCGCAGAAAGCCCGAGATAAAATACAAAGGCGCCGAGGAATTCAACGAGCTGCCGCGGCTTCAGCGGGCAATTCTTGAAACCTCCGCAAAGTACGTTAAGGTCGGCGGAACGCTTGTGTATTCCACCTGCACGCTCTCCCGCGCGG
>CAVIFG010000144.1:0-5884 GCA_963641955.1 Escherichia coli | reverse complement strand
GCATAGGCTGTGATAATGTGTTATTATTGAAGCAGGAGGTGCATCAAAATGGCAAACGAAAACAAAAAGGACTTCAACGCAATGCTGGCGGACGGCAAGGATATGCCCAAAATACATATCATCACCGATAAAAAGAGCATCGAAAAATACGGCGGAAATCGGATGTATTTTGCCCCGCCCGCCGATTATGACGCCGTGATGAAACGGGTGCCTTTCGGCAAAGTAATAACCATTGAGAAAATACGGGAATATTTCGCCGCGCAAAACAATGCAGACTTCACCGAACCGATAACTGCGGGAATATTCGTGTCCATCGCCGCATGGGCGAGCTTTCAGCGCGGCGAAAACGAAACACCGTACCACCGCACCCTGAAAGCCGGCGGCGAGCTGAACCCCAAATATCCCGGCGGCATTGAAGCCCAGAAATCGCGGCTGGAAGCCGAAGGACATACGATAATACAAAAAGGCAGGACAAACCTGCGCTATTATGTCAAGGACTACGAAAAGGTTTTGTTTGAACTCTGATATCACTCCGCACGGTCGCATTACCCCAAAGCCGAAAAAATATTTTTCCTAACCCCCTTGAAAACGATTTCATTTTATGCTATACTGTTATCGGACGGTAATTTTCGGCGTGTATCTGCGCCGTTTCCGAAATACAATAACACCGAAAGGAAAAACACCAATGAACGAGAAGATCTACGAATTAAAGCTCGGCCCCGCAAAGTGCGCCGTTGACCTCGGCGACGGAAGCGAGCGCGGCGAGTATGTTGACCAGGACTACATCCTGCACAAGCTCGGCAGACCGCACCGCGCAGTAAGCCTGATGTACTGCTACTACCCCCTCGACGAAACATGGCCCGCAAGAGCGCGCCACGCCTTTGCCGACCGCGAGGTAACATTCCAGTGGGATTACCCCTACGACGACTACTTCACCTACAAGGGCGGTATCGGCGGCACCACCGACGGCGAGCCTTTCACCTGCATGAAGGATGTACGCCGCCACGGACAGGACGTTATCCTCACCATGACAGTTGACCCCAACCTGCCCGACGTGTTTCTCAAGCGCATCGCAAAGGAACTCAGCACCTACGGCAGAATGCAGCTCCGCATCAACCACGAAGCCACCGGCAACTGGTTCAGCTTCACAAAGCGCGCAAGCTATCAGCAGATTGCTGACTTCTTCGTTCGCTTCCACAATATCATCAAGAAGGAAGCTCCGAATGTTTCTACCATCCTTTGCATCGGCGGCGTAGAGCACCCCGAAAACGGCCCCGAGATAGAGATGGAAAAGGAATTTGCCGAGGCTGTAAAGGCTACCGATATCTGGAGCGTCGACAAGTATATGTCCCTGCACTGGGGCTGGCCGTATGACGTTGCGGAGGTCGGCGGAAACTCCTTCAGCAGAAGCAAGGTTGCCGATACATACAACCTCACCAAGCTTTCCGAAAAGCGCTACAAGGAGATCTGCGGCGGCGTTAAGAAGCCCATGGTAATGAGCGAATTCAATGCCGACGGAGACGTAACTGGCCCGTATGATCAGGCGGCGATGATAAAGGAATTCTGCGACCTGCTCAAGAACGACCCCGAGCAGGGCTGGTTCAACGGCTTTACATTCTACCAGTTCCGCGACCGCGGCAGACTCGGCCTTGAAATCGAAGATCCCAACAATCCCAACGTCGGCATCGAGCAGCCCGCGCTGAAAACATACAAGGAGATAATCCACGACGAATACTTCTACCCCTCCGTTGAGCAGGGCGCAGAGGTATCTCTCCCCGCAAAGCTCCGCTGGGGCGGCAGCGAGGACGCGACAGGTCTTGCTATCCCGCTTCATTTCGAAAAGAACCCCGTGTTCTGCGAGGTTTATTTCGACGAGCCCCTCAACCTTATGATGGAGATAAACGGCAAGTGGTTCTACAAGAGCCCCGAGGCTAAGTGCATCGACCTTATGTCTGCATTCTTCGAGAAGCCCCTCGACGGCGAAGCCGACCTCACCCTCAAGATATTTGCGCCCCCCGCAACCGGCGAGAACGATCCCTCCCAGGGCGATGACTGGCAGACAAACTACTACACCACCATCACAAAGCTTCCGAACATCCGCATAAGATTTGCGCCCATCGTTCCCGAAGTAAAGTAAGCTTATCCCGTAATACCTCATATAAAAACGGCGGCAGCTCCGAAAGGAACTGCCGCCGTTGATTTATGGCTGTATTTTATTTTATGTTACGTCCAGAAATGGAGGACTTGATGAAAACTGTAGTCCGATTTTCCAGTAACCATTGATTTTCTTCAATGTTATCCAGCTCGTTTCATTTTCCTCGCCTGTATTTCCGAGGTCATACCATACGCGTCTGGAGGTCATGCAGTAAATATGTTCTTCCGCGTCGTCGCTGTCATAATACCCGTCGGGAGCGTCCTCGACCTTAAAAAGCTCTGCATCGTTATACAAAAACAGAATGCGCCCCTCCAGCTGCGAACCGACCAAACGGCGTGCATAATCCTTGAGAAGTTCTTCCGTTTCTTGCTTGGTGGGTTCGCGGAGTTCGCCCGTGAGTTCGTCTTTGTAGCTGTAGTTGTTATAGGTTATCACATACAGCCGCTGGGCATTGCATTCTCTTGTGCATTGCGCCCAGAGCTGTATAAACTGCTCGGCCGTGAGATCTTTATAAGGAATGCCCATATATTCAATGTCGTCCTCGGTCAGAACTGGAACGAAATCATATTCTGTCTGTTCATTTTCCGATTGGACGGGTTCGGATGTGCCTTCCTTATCCGCCACGCTGCCGTCTGCGCTTTCCGTTTCGCCTGTTGTAAGGACGGTCGTGCTTTCGTCCTGCGATGTATCCGGCTGTTCCGAAACGACGGGCAAATCAGCCGACGAAGCAGGGGAAAGACCGCAGGCACAAAGCATTGAACAAATACAAACGATCAGCACGGTCTTTGCCGCTGTTTTTTTTATTCATATAATTAACCTTTCTTTCTGAAACTGCTCCGAAAATCTCCGCCTCAATTAGGTTCGATTTGATTTTACCAATGATCCGCACGGCGTATGATCAGTTTAAACTCCGACGCTGACCTTTCCGCAGACATCACCGTCATAATTAATGACCTCTATGGTATTTCCGTTTCCTTTAAGGTATATGAAGCCCATGTCGCCGATATCTGTCGTCAGGAAATCCTTATAGTCCGTCTGCCCGCCGTCGGGGGAGATCCCGCGCAGGGTCCCGTCCGACAGGAGATAATACAGCCTGCTTCCGTTGCATATCGCGCAGGAATAGGCGTAGCTGTCCCCGGTGCAGTCTATCAGCGTGTACTCACCGTTCCGGTAATAATATACCTCCGTAATATTTTGAAGCACCGCCTGATTTACTCCGTACTGCTTCAGAAGAAATCCCGAATCATCCGAAAGCGGATAGTAATATGCCGCATACACCGTTTCTTTCAGCCCGTCGTATCTGCCGAATTCCCCGAAATTTGCCATGCAGAGGTCGTACTCCGTTTGGTTTCCGTCCTCAAGCAGCTTTTCCACATCATATTTTGTATATGCGTCTGCGGGTAACTGCACAGATATGTATTTGGGAACTTCGGCGCACTTTTCTGCGTCGGCGTTTGCGTATTCGGTGTATAAAACGCCGTCCTTCCACTCGATATTCTGACCGCACGCGGTTGAAAAAGCCATGCACGAAACGGCAAGGATTCCGATAAATATGTTTCTTATTTTCATATAACTCCCTCTCTTTCAGCAATTGTCGGTAATACTTTCCTTTATATATTATAACAACATAAAACGCAGAAAGGTTACATCTTATGTGCGCGCCGTAATATTCCCCCGCCGCCTAAAATATAATGGCAGTACAGACCCGAAAGGAGCGCACTGCCATGAAAATTCCAAACATTTTAAAAAAAGAAATCCCCGCCGGGGAAAAGCGGCGGGAATTTTTCGAGCGAAGCTGCTCAAGGCTCACCGAGCAGCTTAACAATATCCGTGCAAATTTTGATATGACCACCGACGCCGACGCCATCGACGCCCTCATTTACGAGGAAAACGCGGTGCTCTGCCGACTGGACAGCCTGTACAAGCAGGCACGCAGCGAGGGTATCACCCTCGATATGCACGAGCGAAAGCGGTATTACTGATCACTGCTTGGGATCGTGCTTGTATTCGCCGCGTATCTCCGCGCGCTTTATCTTTCCGCTTACGGTCTTGGGAAGCTCGTCCACGAACTCAACAACTCTCGGGTATTTATACGGAGCGGTGTTGTGCTTAACGTGGTTCTGAATTTCCTTTGCAAGCTCGTCAGAAGCGGTATAGCCCTTTGCAAGCACGATGGTCGCCTTTACTACCTGACCTCTTATCGGGTCGGGGGCGCCCGTTACCGCGCATTCAAGCACCGCGGGGTGAGTTATAAGAACGCTCTCTATCTCGAACGGCCCTATGCGGTAGCCGCTGGATTTGATAACATCGTCGTTTCTGCCGACATACCAGTAATATCCGTCCTCGTCGCGCCATGCGGTGTCGCCGGTGTGATAATATCCGTCATGCCATGCGCTGTCGGTTATCTCCTTGTTGCGGTAGTAGCCCCTGTAAAGTCCCGGGGTGTGGGTATATTCGCCCTTGACGACTATCTCGCCGACTTCGCCTACGGCGCAGCTTTCGCCCTTGTTGTTCAAGAGGTCGACCTCGTACAGCGGGGTGGGCTTGCCCATGGAGCCGGGCTTCGGGGTCATGCCGATTATGTTTCCGAGGATGCAGGTGCTCTCCGTCTGTCCGAAGCCCTCCATAAGCTTCAGCCCAGTATATTCGTACCACTTGTTGAACACCTCGGGGTTGAGCGCCTCGCCGGCGATGGTGCAGTATTTAAGGCTGGAAAGGTCGTAGTTCTCGACCCCCGCCTTTATGAAAAATCTGAACATTGTGGGCGGCGCGCAGAACGTCGTTATGCGGTATTTCTGCATTATCGCCAGCATATTTTCGGGGATGAATTTATCGAAATCATACACGAAAATGCAGGTGCCCATTATCATCTGACCGTACAGCTTGCCCCATGCAGCCTTTGCCCAGCCCGTATCGGATACCGTAAGGTGCAGCCCGTCGGGGTCGACGTTATGCCAGTGCTTTGCGGTCTGGATATGCGCCAGCGCATAGGTGTGGTCGTGAATTACCATCTTCGGATAGCCCGTCGTGCCGGATGTGAAATACAGCAGGAAAATTTCGTCCGCCTTGGTGGGGACTCTCTCCAGAGTATCGGGGTATTTTTCTATCTCGGTGTCGAAATCCGTCCAGCCCTCGCGGGTGCCGTTTACGATGTATTTGTTTTCAAGGCAGCCGCCGAGCTGCTCGTTGGCGTCGTCGATGAAGTGCGCAACATCCGCATGGTGCGTCGCTACGACAGCCTTTACGTCCGCCGCTCCGAAGCGGTATGCAAAATCCTTTGCGGTCAGCAGATGGGTCGCAGGGATGGCAATGGCGCCTATCTTCATCAGCGCGATCGCAACATACCAGAACTGATAATTTCTTTTAAGGACGAGCATGACATGGTCGCCCTTTTTAATGCCCATGGATATGAACATATTCGCCGCCTTGTTTGAAAGCCGCGAAAGGTCGCCGTAGGTGAGCAGCTTTTCGTTGCCCTGAAGGTCGACCCAAAGCAGGGCGCGGCGGTTTGGTTCAGCCTCGCCGTATTTGTCGATGATGTCGTATCCGAAGTTGAAGTTATCGGGATACTTTATCCCGAATTTAACGAGCATACCGTTCTCGTCGTAGGTTTCTTCTACAAAGTTCTGGTGGTAAGATGGAATATCCATAGCATTTGACCCTTTCCGCTGCTCTGCCTCTTTTCAAAATGAACCTTTTCTATTTTGTGCCGACAGTCAGTATATATAC
>CAVIFG010000143.1:0-5895 GCA_963641955.1 Escherichia coli | reverse complement strand
ACCCTGCATCATTGAAAATATACCCAACATAAGCGACGTCAGCATTACTCTTCAGATCATGTCCGAAATGGGCGCGAAGATCCGTATGCTCAACAAGACCACCGTTGAGATCGACACGCGTCCGCTGAACGACCTGTCTGTTCCCTACGAAAAGGCTAAGCTCATGAGAGCTACCACATATTTTCTCGGAACGCTGCTCGGGCGTTTCCACGAGGCTCATGTATCCATGCCCGGCGGATGCAATCTCGGTGACAGACCCATCGACCAGCACCTCAAGTGCTTCGCTGCCCTTGGCGCAACGTATGATATCGACGGCGGCATGGTAAATCTCCGTGCGGACAAGCTCACGGGAAATCAGATCTTCTTTGACAAGAACTCCGTCGGCGCGACGATAAACGGCATTATGGCGGCGGTAAAGGCGGACGGCCTTACCATCATCGAAAACGCCGCAAAGGAGCCCCATGTTGTCGACCTTGCAAACTGCCTTAATTCCATGGGCGCGGATATCCTCGGCGCGGGCACGGACGTTATCAAGATACGCGGCGTGAAGTATCTCCACGGCACAACATACAGCGTTATCCCAGACCAGATAGAGGCGGGAACGTTTATGGCAGTCGCGGCGGCTACCCGCAGCGAGATACTGATAAAGAACGTTATCCCAAAGCACCTTGAGCCTATCACAAACAAGCTGCTGAAGATAGGCGTACAGGTGGAGCAGTATGATGACGCGGTGCGCGTTATCGGCGGAAACGAGTACGTTGGCACCAGCATAAAGACCCAGCCGCACCCCGGCTTCCCGACGGATATGCAGCCGCAGATGGCTGCGGTGCTCACCTGCGCAAAGGGCACGAGCATGGTAACGGAGAGCATTTTCGACAACCGCTTCCGCTATGTTGATGAACTTCGCCGCATGGGCGCGAATATCTCTGTTGAGGGAAGAGTTGCCGTTATAGAGGGCGTGGAGCGCTTAAAGGGCGCACCCGTAAAGGCTACCGACCTGCGTGCGGGCGCGGCGCTTATCATCGCGGCACTCAGCGCGGAGGGTATAACCGAGATTTACGACATATTCCACGTTGAGCGCGGATATGAAAACATGGAAGTTAAGCTGCGCAGCCTCGGCGCCGACATTGTAAAGGTCGACGAGCCTGACCCCGCGGCGGACGCTCCCGCAAAAAAGGCTATATAATGGCACGGATATTTCCGATATGTTCCTCCAGCGAGGGCAACTGCACATTCATCGGCACCCGTGGGCATGGTATCCTTGTGGACGCGGGGTGCTCGTTTCGCGCGCTTAAAAACGCGCTGGCGCTTATCGACACGGACTTCGACGGCATTGAAGCCGTGTTTATAACGCACGAGCATTACGACCATATAAAGGGAATAGAGCAGGTGTTCAAGCATACTGCGCTGCCCGTTTTTACAACGGGAGGAACCGTTTCCGCTTTGGCGGCGGCGGGGAAGATCCCCGAGGGAAAGAGCGTTTACAATATCACCGAAACGGGGTACAAGAGCGCTTCGTTCGAGGTGAAGCCGTTCAGGACATCACACGACGCGGCGGAGAGCGTTGGCTATCGTATCGAGTTCAACGGACGCAGCTTTGCGGTCTGCACGGATACGGGAGTTGTCACCGACGAAGCGGCGGAAGCGCTGAAAGGCTGCGAGGCAGTCCTGCTGGAAAGCAACTACGACCCCGATATGCTGCGGAGAAATATGCGGTATGGGTTCGACCTCAAGCGGAGAATATCCAGCAATATAGGGCACCTTTCCAACCGCGACTGCGCGGAGTTTGCGGAAAAGCTTGTGCGCGGCGGCACGAAGCATATCATCCTCGGGCATTTGAGCAAGGAAAACAACACCCCCGATACGGCTTATGCCTGCACGGCTGACCTGCTGGCGAAGCGTGGGCTGGTCGTGGAGAGGGATTTCACGCTGGATATTGCGCCGGTCGTTACCGAGGGGCAGTACATAGCAATATGATTTTTTGGGGACCGTTAATTCGGTCCTTTTTTAATTGCTGGTTTTTGCGTATTTTCTGTGGAGAGCGGCATTATTTGTGCAATATGAATAAATTCTATTTAAAAATACAACCATAATTTGTCTATTCAGTACCTTGTAAAACATAATACCTTGTGGTAGAATATTATCAACGGATACGGAAGTATCCTTTTTTCCGAGGACGGTACCTTGCAACGCATAATACCTTGAAAAACAAGGGACTTATTCGGAAAGCGCCGAGCAGGCGGATTGATAGGAGCGTGAAAGAATGAACTCTCAGCTTAAACGCGGAACGTTGGAACTCTGCGTGCTTTCGATAGTAAGCGGGAGCGACTGCTACGGATATGAGCTGGTAAACAAAATATCCGAGTGTATGCAGATAACGGAGGGCACGATGTACCCGCTGATGAAGCGCCTTAAAGACGCGGGGATGATAGACAGCTACATCGTGGAATCGCAGGAAGGACCTCCGCGTAAATATTATAAAATAACCGACAGCGGCAGAGAAGAATTACAGCGCCTGACGGACGAATGGTTTGAGTTTACGGAAAGCGTCAACAGGCTTTTGAAAGGGGATAACGGTAAAGATGGTAGCACAGAATAAGGACGATTTCCTGTTTCAGCTTCACAACGAGCTTCACAGGATAGGCGTTGACGCCGACGAAGAGATATTCGCAGATTTCGAGGAGCATTTTAAGGAAAGCAGCATGGAGGGGCTTTCCGAGGAGGAAACCTGCCGCAGGCTTGGTGACGTTAAGGAAATAGCGCGCAGCTATATCAACATAGAAAGCAGCCGCCTTAACAGCATAGTGGCGCAGGCGATAGAGTCCGACAGACCCCATGTGAGCCTTACAAAGCCCGGACGCGATGTGCCTGCTGACCTCTCGCTTGTAAAGGATAAGCAGGAAGCCGATGTGCAGGAGTCTGCGGCGGAAAGCACCGACGCACCCCTGCGCGAGTACACCCCCGAGCACATTTCCGAGGAGATATATCCCGAAAGCAAAAGCGCTTCGGTGGATCTTTCCAAGGGTACGGAAGCTCCCGAAAGCGCCGCGCAGACTACAGAAGCCGCGGAGAATACCTCCGCACAGGGCACGGATAGCACCGAATCGGCGGGGGCGCAGAACAATAACAACAGCAATAATAACGACACCGTCGCGGGCGCATTTGCGGCGGCGGGTGCAGCGGCGGCAAGCGCCGCAAGATCTGCGGGTCATGCCATCGCGGAAGCGTTCGGCAGCGAGAGCATGAAAGACGCGGGCAGAAGCGCGGCGGAAGCTATCAAAACCGCAGGCCACGCCACGGCGGAAGCGATACGAACCGCCGCAGAAAACGCGAAAAACGAGCACAAGGCGCAGAACGATGATGTTCCCCACCCCAGCGACAGCTTCAGGGAAAACAAGTCCGACGACCGCGAGTGCCACATCCCGCCGCAGTCGGGGCAGACGATAGACACAGGAAAGGGCTTCAAGTTCGCCGACCTCAAGGGAATGAAGATGAATCCGAATTTCGGAAAGCTTTTCGGTGCGATAATAATGGATGTTGCGCTGTGGTCGTGGCTGCTGAGTATGCTGGTCGGCATTGCGATAAGCCTTATGACCGGCGGATTTGGCGTTGTGGGCACTGGCTGCGGTACGATATTCAGCGGAAGCTACTATTTTATCAGCAACCTCTTCCTCGGCATTGCACTGATTTCCCTCGGCGTGATAATTTTCATGCTGGGTATCCTGCTGGTAAGAGGTATCATAAATATGGTAAAGAAAATTGTCATCATGCACGTCAAGGCGCTGTATGATCTTTAAGGAGGCAGTAAAATGAAGCATTTGTTCGGAATATTCATACCGCTGTGTATATGCAGCTTTATTGCCTTCGGAATTTCAGTTGCGGTGAAAGGCGTACCCGAAACGATGGCGGTTTCTTCGGATATAGTCAGCGACGGCTACACCGAGGCAGCAGGCGATACATGGACAAGGGTGCTCGAGGGCGACTACACAAACATCAAAATCGATACGGGGGCAATTGATCTGGTGCTGACCCCTGCGGACGTCAGCGAAACCATCGTGAAGTTCACAGCAAAGGACTACAAGGGCAATATAACCACCGAGATAGACGGCAGCACCCTGAAAATCGAAGCGGATGAGTATTTTGCATTCCACGGCGTAAGCGAACTTATCAAGCGCATAACCGACGGGATAAAGAACAACTTTGTGTTTGATTTCTCGACGGCAAGGCTGGATGTGACCGTTCCGCAGCAGGTATACGACAAGCTGGATATCAGCATGGGCAGCGGAAGCGTCACCGTTGACGGAATGCAGGCGCTGGTTAATGACATCGAAATCGGCTCCGGTGGATTTTATTACACGGGCGTGGATGGATTTACTGCGGACAAGATGAACGTAGACCTTGGTTCGGGACATTTCAGCCTTAAAAACGCGGCAACGCAGAGATATGATATTAACGTCGGCTCGGGAAGCTTTGATGTTTCGGGGCTTTCGGGCAGCGGAGTTATAGACATGGGCAGCGGCAAGGGCACCATCCGCTACGGCGAGGTGAACGGCAATTCCGTTCTGGATGTAAGCAGCGGCTCGCTGAACATCGTTATCCCGTCGGACGCAAGTGCGGTGATCAAGGCGGATATCGGCTCGGGAAGCATACGCGTGAATGCCTGCGGAGTTTCTGCAAACCTTAACGACGGGCAGAAAGCAACGCTTAACGGCGGCAAATACGAAATTAAGGCGGAGCTTGGCTCGGGCAGCATTAAGTTCACCGACAGCGTCACATCGGAGCCGAACGTAGGAACGGCTGAGGAAGCTGCATACGAAGAGGTTGTGATATTTTCCAGTGCTGAGGCCGAGGCAGTGGAAGTCACAGAGATGTAACGGTTCAAAAACGCACACGAAAAAACCGCATGACCGTGCGGTAAACCACGGGTGCGCTCATAATACAGGCAAAATCACACTTACGATAGGAAAAGCGCGGACAATCCCGCAGCGAAAGGAGTATTCATTATGGCAGACAAGCAGATATACAGATTTCCGAACGAGATCGACACGATCGAGATAACATCCATGGGCGCGAAGATAATCGTACGCCCGCATGACGAGGAGGGCATATATGTCGAGTACGACAATCCGAAGGACACCCCCGAATTCTGCGCGGTGCTGAACGGCAAGACCCTTACCTTAAAGGAGCTGCTTTCTTTCAGCATAATCGGAAACAAGTCCTCGGAGGACTACACGATTTCGGTGTTCCTGCCTGCGGTATGCTATAACAGGATAAAGATAAACACCACGTCGGGCGGCGCGGATGTCGAGAACATCAATGCGGAAAACTTTGAACTCAACACCGCTTCGGGCGAGATAAACGTTAATTCCTACTTTGACAATATCAAGGTAACATCCGCTTCGGGCAGCATCAACCTTTCCAACCCCACGGAAAACACCGCGAAATCCCTCAGCACCCGCGCCGTATCCGGCAGCGCAAGCATAAACGGCTACCGCGCGGAGAAGTTCTCGGTACACTCTGTATCCGGCAGGACCTGCTACAACGGAGCCTGCGGTGCTGGCGAGATATCCGTTACATCAGGCACTGTGGAGGTCAACTATGCAGAATGGGCGGGGGATCTTAATATCAGCGCGATAAGCGGCAGCGTGAATGTTTCGCTCCCCGCGGATTCGGGATTTGACGTAAACTTCTCGGGTATTTCGGGGATGCTCAAGACCGATATCGGAAACGCAAAGGGCAGCTTCATGAACCTCGGCAAGGGCACCTCGGGCGAATTCGGCGGAGAGAACAAGCACAAGCTTAACGTAAGCCTTACCAGCGGCGTTGTAACCGTGGCACAGCAGTAAGAAAATTATCCCCATGCAGAAACGCCACATTTCTGCACAGGGTTAATAA
>CAVIFG010000142.1:0-5931 GCA_963641955.1 Escherichia coli | reverse complement strand
GCTCTACATATGACAAAGACAGCGCAAGGACTACCAACGCAAGGCGCTTCTTTGAGGCGTTTTCAAACTATCCCTGCACCACATGGGCGGTGATATTCAAAAATCTGCGCCCCTATTTCGACCGCATGAATGAGGGCAGCAGAATTTATTACGAGCGCCTTATCAACGAGGTAACCGATATGTTCGACCGCGGAAGCTTTGCGGATAATTCTCCGCTGGCGCCCGAATTCCTGCACGCGTACAGCTGCCAGACCAACGCTTTATTCACCAAGAAAGATACCGAAAACAAGGAGGAAAACTAAATGAGCACATTACAGAACAAAATTGATTTTGCAGTTATAATTTCCGCCACGGACGCAAATCCCAACGGCGACCCGCTCAACGGAAACCGCCCCCGTGAAACATCCGAGGGACTTGGCGAGATTTCCGACGTATGCATCAAGCGCAAGATACGCAATAGGCTTCAGGATATGGGCGAGTGCATTTTCGTGCAGAGCGACGACCGCTGCGATGACGGCTGCGACAGCCTGCGCGCAAGGGTAGAGAAGTGCGAGGAGCTTAAAAAGATATCCTCCGGCAAAAACACCAATCGCGATGAATTTGCGCGTATCGCCTGCGAAAAGTGGATAGACGTCCGCTCGTTCGGTCAGGTGTTCGCGTTCAAGGGCGATACTGTTTCCGTGGGTGTTCGTGGTCCCGTTTCCGTCGGTATTGCAAAGAGCGTTTCGCCTGTCGATATCATCAGCATGCAGATAACAAAGAGCGTAAACAGCGAAAAGGACAAGGCGGGCAAGGCTTCCGACACGATGGGCACAAAGAACCGCATTGAATTCGGTCTGTATGTATTCAAGGGCAGCATAAACTGCCAGCTTGCCGAAAAGACAGGCTTCACCGACGAGGACGCAGAAAAGATAAAGCAGGCGCTTGCAACGCTGTTTGAGAACGACTGCTCCTCCGCGCGCCCCGACGGAAGTATGCAGGTATGCCGCGGATACTGGTGGAAGCACGGCAGCAAGACCCCTGCGGTTTCCTCCGCAAAGGTGCACAATTCTCTGAAGATAACCGAAAAAGCGGGTCTTGGCCACAAGCCGCGCTGCTTCGAGGATTATGATATCGTCCTCGAAAAGGTGGAGGGACTTGTTGAGCCCGAGGTATTCGGAGATTTCTGATGGATTATCGCGAGGAAGATTACCTCATGATATCGGGCATACAGCACTTCGTTTTCTGCCGGCGTCAGTGGGCATTGATACATATAGAACAGCAGTGGGCGGAGAATTACCGCACCACCGACGGAATAATAATGCACCGAAACGTCCACGACAAGGGATTTAACGAAAGCAGGGGCGATGTGCTGATAACCCGAGGAATGACGGTCGCTTCGGCGGAGCTTGGTATTACGGGCGAGTGCGATGTTGTGGAGTTCCACAAAAGCAGCAGCGGCGTTACCGTGCACGGCAGGGAGGGAAAATATACAGTTCTCCCCATAGAATACAAGCGCGGCGAGCCGAAGCAGGACGACTGCGATGTGCTCCAGCTTGCAGCGCAGGCAGTGTGCCTTGAAGAAATGCTTTGCTGTGAAATACCGTTCGGCTATCTGTTTTACGGAGAAACTAAGCGGCGTACAAAGGTGGAATTCACACCCGAGCTTCGCACAAGGCTGAAAAAAATAACCGAGGAAATGCATGATTACTACCGCCGAAGCTATACCCCGGTAGTTAAGCGCACGCGCTCCTGCAACGCCTGCTCGCTGAAAGATGTCTGCCTGCCATCGGTTTCGGGCAGGTCTGCGTCGGAATACATCAAGGAAAGGCTGAGTGGTGACGCAATATGAAAAAGCTGCTGAATACGGTGTATCTGCTCACGCCGGACGCGTATCTGTCGCTGGACGGGGAAAATCTCGTTATACATCCCGATGCGGGCGGTGAGAAGCGGGTGCCTCTTCATAATCTGGAGGGGATAATTGCTTTCGGAGCAAAGGGCGCTTCTCCCGCGCTGTTGGGAAAATGCGCGGAGTACGGAATATCGTTCTGTTTTCTGAGCAGGAGTGGCAGGTTTCTGGCGCGTACCGTCGGAGGAGTGAGCGGGAATGTTCTGCTTCGCAGGGAGCAATACCGTCGTGCTGATGACGATGAGCAAAGCCTGAAGCTTGCACGGAATTTTATAGCGGGCAAGCTGTTCAACAGCAGGTATGTGCTGGAGCGTGCGATCAGGGATCACGCGCTGCGGTTGGACGCGGAGAAGCTTCGCAGCAAGTCGGAATTTCTTTCGGGGTCAATAAAGGCCGCCATAGAAGCGTCGGATATGGACACTCTCCGCGGAATAGAGGGCGAAGCGGCACAGGTGTATTTTTCGGTTTTCAACGAGCTGATATTACAGCAGAATGAGGATTTTGAATTTACGGGAAGAAGCCGCAGACCTCCGCTTGACCGAGTGAACGCGCTTTTGTCGTTTGCGTATTCGATATCCACGTCGATGTGCACTTCGGCGCTGGAATGTGTGGGGCTGGATCCTTATGTGGGATTTATGCATACCGACCGCCCGGGGCGGTGCTCGCTGGCGCTGGATTTAGTAGAGGAATTCCGCGCGCTGATGTGCGACAGATTTGTGCTTATGCTGATAAACAAGCGGATAATTTCGCCGGATCACTTTGAAAAGCGCGAGGATGGGGCAGTCCTGCTGAACGAGGAAGGCAGGAAGGTGTTCTTTACGCAGTGGCAGGGCAGGAAGAAAGATGAGGTAACGCACCCGTTCCTGAAAGAAAAGGTGGAATGGGGTTTGCTGCCGTACACGCAGGCGCTTCTTCTTGCAAGGTACTTGAGAGGGGATATTGATGAATATCCGCCTTTGTTGTGGAAATAGTATGCTTTTGTTGATAACATATGATGTAAGCACAGAAACTTCGGGCGGGCGCAAACGTCTGCGGCAGGTCGCGAAGCAATGCACGAACTACGGAACGCGTGTGCAGAATTCCGTATTCGAGTGCGTTGTCGACGCGGCGCAGGCAAGAATGCTTAAATTCAAGCTTCAGCAGATCGCCGACCCCGAAACTGACAGCCTGAGGTTCTATGACCTTGGAAATAACTACAAAAACCGCGTGGAACATTATGGAGCAAAGCCAACGACAAATGTTGATGATACGCTTATCATCTGACATTCGCGAATGCCAAGCTCACATAATTTTCCCGCATCTTTCGCGCCGGTGAAAATGAATGTTTTTAACTGAGTTTTGCCGGTTTTGTAAATTGATGCAACTGACTTTTGGCCGTTATTGCTAAAATTACTGCGGCTATCGGACAGGTTTTGCATTGATTTGCTGTCGCTCCCTTGCGGGAGCGTGGATTGAAATTTCACCGCATCCTCGCAGAATGCTTTAAGCTCCGTCGCTCCCTTGCGGGAGCGTGGATTGAAATGTCGCCAGTTACTCGAGGTTGCAGACGGCGAGCTGTCGCTCCCTTGCGGGAGCGTGGATTGAAATATGAAGCTCTTGCGGAATATGAGAAGTCTTTCCGTCGCTCCCTTGCGGGAGCGTGGATTGAAATAGGAGCGTGTTGGCTCCGAGTTCTTCAATCTTCGGGTCGCTCCCTTGCGGGAGCGTGGATTGAAATCTTGGAATGAACTTTCGGCAGCCGGAGTTGTCGGGGGTCGCTCCCTTGCGGGAGCGTGGATTGAAATGAGAAAGAGTACTGGAGAATTTATGAAGGTGGCTTGTCGCTCCCTTGCGGGAGCGTGGATTGAAATTTCTGGCAAATGGACTACAGGTTATGCATTGAGGTCGCTCCCTTGCGGGAGCGTGGATTGAAATGCCCGGAAGCCAGTACGGTGACCGACAGCAATCTGTCGCTCCCTTGCGGGAGCGTGGATTGAAATATCATGCTTTCGAGCTGGTCTTCTGTCAAATCTACGTCGCTCCCTTGCGGGAGCGTGGATTGAAATATCCAGTTGGATAAGTTTGTGCAGAATAAACAAATGTCGCTCCCTTGCGGGAGCGTGGATTGAAATGGACGAGCCGCCGAATGCGACGATCATACCCGCTTAATCAGCTCAACGGCGAGGAGTCGCTCCCTTGCGGGAGCGTGGATTGAAATCCCAGGAGAAAATTGAACTGTGGCACCACGATATAGTCGCTCCCTTGCGGGAGCGTGGATTGAAATTCCGTGAGCGATGTGTACGTCGAAAACTGGCAGTGTCGCTCCCTTGCGGGAGCGTGGATTGAAATATAACTGTCATAGCCTAGCAGTTTGACTGAGCTATGTCGCTCCCTTGCGGGAGCGTGGATTGAAATATAGTATTCCTCCACACATCTCCGGCAGATTAGCCCGTCGCTCCCTTGCGGGAGCGTGGATTGAAATCGCATATCTGTCGCAATAAATGCTGTCAAACCCAGTCGCTCCCTTGCGGGAGCGTGGATTGAAATGCTTTCGACCTGTGGCCGTTCTTTTGCTATCGTCGTCGCTCCCTTGCGGGAGCGTGGATTGAAATTTAGTACCTGTCATGAGACTATACTCATTTAACGGTCGCTCCCTTGCGGGAGCGTGGATTGAAATTTTTACTGCTGCCTTTACCTCTGCGACACAGAGGTGTCGCTCCCTTGCGGGAGCGTGGATTGAAATGTATTAAGCTATGCGGAAAAGCAAAGCATAGTCAGTCGCTCCCTTGCGGGAGCGTGGATTGAAATAAGATATATGGAGTATAATGTGATTGTATCCAAGAGTCGCTCCCTTGCGGGAGCGTGGATTGAAATTTTTAACGCTCCGGCTGACGCAGACAAAGCGTGGGGTCGCTCCCTTGCGGGAGCGTGGATTGAAATATTGCCAAGCTTTCGGGCACGTTTAAGCAGGACAGTCGCTCCCTTGCGGGAGCGTGGATTGAAATGCAAGGCATATGGGACAGGTCATTTCACACCGCCGTGTCGCTCCCTTGCGGGAGCGTGGATTGAAATCTCAATACCGAGCAGCTTGTCTATTGCAAGCTGAAGTCGCTCCCTTGCGGGAGCGTGGATTGAAATTCCTCCCGAAAAAATAAAGCGGACATCTCTGCCCGTCGCTCCCTTGCGGGAGCGTGGATTGAAATTTTTCGCACATGGAGGATAACCCCGAAATGCATAAGTCGCTCCCTTGCGGGAGCGTGGATTGAAATAGTCGGTCGGCTTTCAAGCTCCCTGATCTGCTCTGTCGCTCCCTTGCGGGAGCGTGGATTGAAATCGGTTCCGGCTGGCCGTCAAAGCCACAGGCAATAAGTCGCTCCCTTGCGGGAGCGTGGATTGAAATTCCGAGGAAATTAACAGCCTTAAGATTTTGAATGACGTCGCTCCCTTGCGGGAGCGTGGATTGAAATCCTCCACATTTGCAGTGATCGGTCACTATTGCTTTGTCGCTCCCTTGCGGGAGCGTGGATTGAAATAGAATGTGGGGCAAAATTGAGCAGGCGTGCGGAAAGTCGCTCCCTTGCGGGAGCGTGGATTGAAATGCGCCCTGATGGGCTCCTGTCGTGGAGCACCTCGACGTCGCTCCCTTGCGGGAGCGTGGATTGAAATCCGTTCTGCATACCTTACGATTTTATCCGCATAATCGTCGCTCCCTTGCGGGAGCGTGGATTGAAATGCAGAGCCCGATGTGATGTGCAGCGTGCCGCCGCTGGTCGCTCCCTTGCGGGAGCGTGGATTGAAATTTATATGCCACCGCTCTGATCAGGCCCGTGCAGCGTCGCTCCCTTGCGGGAGCGTGGATTGAAATATTGCTCATGGCAGTCCGTATAGATTCTACTCCGGGTCGCTCCCTTGCGGGAGCGTGGATTGAAATAGCACCTCCAAAGTTTGCGTCAACGTCAGCGCTAGTCGCTCCCTTGCGGGAGCGTGGATTGAAATATGTAACGTCTTAAACAAGCCTCCGAACGCTACAAGTCGCTCCCTTGCGGGAGCGTGGATTGAAATGG
>CAVIFG010000141.1:0-5931 GCA_963641955.1 Escherichia coli | reverse complement strand
CATCTACGTTATCGTAAGGGATGATGTTACGACCCTTACCGACTGGAAGCAGACCAGCCGTTCCTCCATCCTCAACGCAATGAAGGGCGATGAATTTGATCAGGTCCTTCTTGACGCCGCTGCGGATTACACCGTTGAGCTCGACGATTATCTTGTTAACAACAAGTACTCTCCCGAAAAGGTAAAGGGACTTTCCGACTAATTAAACTAATCAATGCTTCGGGGGGCGTGGTCATTATGCCCCCCGAATTTTTAGGTGAAACTATGTTACTATTAAGTCTTAACGACATTGCTATGTCGTTTGCCGACCGCCAGCTTTTCTCGGATGTAAATCTTGAGGTTTATGACAGCGACAAAATAGGCTTCGTCGGCGTGAACGGCAGCGGAAAAACAACGCTCTTCCGCCTGCTTAAAGGAGAACATACCCCCGACAGCGGCGCGGTGCATATCGCGGGAAGCTGCAAAATGGGCTTCATGGAGCAGTTTGCCTGCCGCGGGTCGTCCAAAACACTTTTCGATGAAGCGCTGACCATCTTTGAGCGGCTCGAGGATATGGAGCTTGAACTTGAGGAAATTCACGACAGAATAGACCAGGGCGACCACAGCGCCGAAACCATCGAGCGGCAGACCATGCTTACCGAGCAGTTTGAGCGTGACGGCGGACTTACCTATAAAAGCAGGACAGCCTCCGCGCTTACCGGTCTTGGTTTTTCGGAGAGTGATTTCAAGCTTTCGGTCGATGTGCTGAGCGGCGGACAGCGTTCCAAACTACAGCTTGCAAAACTGCTGCTTTCCGACGCAAATCTGCTTCTTTTGGATGAGCCTACGAACCACCTCGACATCAAATCCGTGGAGTGGCTGGAAAAATTTCTTCAGGATTACCGCGGCGCATATATCGTTATCTCGCACGACCGTTACTTCCTTGATAAGGTCACTACATCCACATTCGAGCTTGAAAACGGTCATGTCGACTGCTACAAGGGGAATTACACGCGCTTCCTTGTCCTCAAAGAAGAAGAGCAGGAGCGCCGCCGCAAGGTCTACGACGCCACGATGAAGGAGATACACCGCATCGAGGGCATAATCGAGCAGCAGAAACGCTGGAATCAGGAGCGCAACTACGTCACCATCGCGCATAAACAGAAATCCATCGACCGTCTTGAAGCTACCCTTGTAAAGCCCGAGGAAGCTCCCGACGCACTCAAATTCAGCTTCAAAAGCGCCGACGGCTGCGGAAACGATGTTTTCCAGACCTCGAACATTTCGCTTGGGTTTGACGGAAAGCAGCTTTTCCGAAACGTAAATATCGACATCAAAAAGAGACAGAGGGTGTTCCTGCTCGGCTCCAACGGCTGCGGAAAAACCTCGCTGTTCAAGATTTTCACGGGGCAGTACACCGCCGACAGCGGCGAATTCAAGTATGGCACCCGCGTGCAGATGGGTTATTTCGATCAGGCGCAGGCGGGGCTTACCGAAAGCAAAACCGCCCTCGACGAGGTGTGGGACGCATATCCCCGCATGACCGAAACCGCCGTGCGCACGGCGCTGGGTTCGTTTTTGTTCAAGGGCGACGATGTGTTCAAGCATATATCGGAGCTCAGCGGCGGCGAGCGTGCGCGTATCGCTTTGCTGAAACTCATGCTTTCCGGCGCCAATTTCCTACTCCTTGACGAACCTACAAACCACCTTGATATAACCTCCTGCGAGGCGCTTGAAAACGCGCTGATGAATTACGACGGAACCCTGTTCATCATATCGCACGACCGCTACCTTATAAACAAGCTTGCCGACAAGATATATTACCTCACCACCGACGGCGTTAAGGAATACATCGGCGGATATGACGCATATGCCCTCACGATGATGAATACCGCCGACGAAAAGCCCGCAGCAGTTTCCGCCGCGAAAACCGAAAAGGTCAACGACTACAAGCAGAAAAAGGAACGCGAGTCCGAGCGCAGAAAGCTGAACACCAAGGTCACCCGCGCTGAAAAGGAGATCGAGGAGCTCGACGAGCTTATCAACAGCAAAACGGAGGAGCTTTCCGGCATGACAGACTATCAGGAGGCAATGAAGCTTTCCGAGGAAATCGAAAATCTCCGAAAAAAGCAGGAGGAAGCAATGTCCGTCTGGGAGGAAGCTTCGCTGGCGCTGGAGGAGTTTGACACATGACAAGGCAGATAAGGGAATACCTCGCATATATTGCGGAATTCATGGCGGAGGAGCATACCGACGAGGAACTTCGCGCAGAACGCGAACTGCTTCTTAAAAGAATATCGCTGTATCAGCATGAGCGGCTGATACATCTGCTGGTTACGCTGGCGTTTGCGGTGCTTTTCATGATTTCGCTGGCGCTGTTTCTTGTAAAAGGCGGGATAGGCATAGCGGTGCTCACCGTGCTGTTTCTTGTGCTGCTGGTGCCTTATATCAGGCATTACTACTTCCTTGAAAACTCGGTGCAGAAGCTTTATCTGTACTATTACGAACTGGAAAGAAAATAACATCCGCACCCGCGTTCGCAAAGAGCGCGGGTGTTTGTGATAAGCGTTAAGTATTCGTGATTATACCCAAAATAATTTGTGCATTATTTTTTTGTTTACCCCCTTTACAAAATCTTATTTTCTGTTATAATTATCAAAGGTCGCCGCACTGAAAAAGCGGCGCAAAAAAGGAATGCTGCGCTTGCGGCATTTTAAAAAGGCAGGAAAAGAAATCGTTTACAGGGAACGGCTTAAAATGTTACAGAAAACAAAACGAATTTTTTAGCTGTGACCGACAGAGAAAAAGGAGGGGATGGAATGTTCCTTTTCAGATGGCTGTGGAAGAACATGAAAGGCTGCCGCGCAATATATATCTCTGCGCTGCTGCTGACTGTGATATGCCAGTCCATGTACATAATCACGCCGTATTTCACTTCGCAGATAACGGACACGTTTATCGTCAACGAGCACGCGCTCGATAATCTGCGCGACCACGGCGATACGCTGATATGGATGCTTGTCGCAATGGTAGGCTTCACGATACTCCGCGGCGGCATACAGTACGGCAGCGCGATGATGTACGAATATTCATCGCAGACGCTTATATACCGCGTTAGAAAAGTGCTGTTCCACAATATCGAAAAGCAGGACGCACGTTTTTACAACTTCTACCGCACCGGCGATATCATGACCCGCGTTTCGGGCGACCTTGACATGGTGCGGCATTCCATCGCATGGATAATCAAGGCGATGGTGGAGTGCATCGTGCTTTTCTCGGCGTCGCTGATATTCTTCTTTACGATAGACTGGCTGATGGCGCTGTGCCTTATCGCGCTTACCCCCGTGATACTTTTCATCACATGGCTGTTCAAGCGCAAGGTAGGCCCCATGTATGTTGACCAGCGCGAGCGTATGTCACGAATGAACACCGCCGCCGAGGAAAACATCTCGGGAAACCGCGTTGTAAAGGCATTCGCACGCGAGGACTACGAGATGAAGAAGTTCGACGAATACAGCAAGGAATACTGCGCCGCGACCAAAAAAGCAGCGTTCACATGGCTGAAATTCTTCCCGTACCTTGAAACTACGGCGCAGTCGCTTTCGGTTGTAATGCTGGTATGCGGCGGTTTGTTTGTCATCAGCGGGAGAATCACATTTGGCGATTATACCGCATTTTCCGGACTTATCTGGACGCTTTCCAACCCGATGAGGACGCTCGGAAACATCGTAAACGACCTCCAGCGCTTCTCTGCTTCCGCGAATAAGATAATCGAGATCTACTACGGCGCGCCGAGAATAGTGACCCGCTCCGACGCAGTGGACAAGCCCGAAAGATTTGACGGCAAGGTAGAGTTCGACCATGTAAGCTTCGCATACGGCGACACGAACGTACTTGATGATATCACGTTCACAATAAACCCCGGCGAAACCGTAGTGCTCATGGGCGAAACTGGCTCCGGCAAAACAGCGCTGACGGAGCTTATCCCGCGCATATACGACGCCACATCCGGTGAAGTAAGGGTGGACGGTGTGAATGTCACGAATCTCAAGCTTGACCAGCTCCGCGGCAATATCGGCGTTGCAACGCAGGATGTGCTGCTTTATTCCGACACCATCGACGGAAACATCAGCTTCGGCGACAGTGATATGCCCGAGGAGGATGTCGTAAAGGTAGCAAAGGAAGCCGACGCTGACGGATTTATCCGCAGGCTTTCAGATGGATACGACACCATCATCGGCGAGCGCGGCGTAGGTCTTTCCGGCGGTCAGAAGCAGCGTATCTCCCTCGCTAGGGCGCTTGCGGTAAAGCCCGCGATACTTATCCTCGACGACACCACATCCGCAGTCGACCTCGAAACCGAGAAGCATATTCAAAATGCGCTGAACAACCTCGATTTCCCCTGCACGAAAATAATCATCGCGCAGAGAATATCCACCGCAAAATTTGCCGACAAGATAATCGTCCTCAAGGACGGAAACATTATCGAGCAGGGCAGCCATGACGAGCTTATCGCGCAGGGCGGCTACTATCGCGAAGTATATGATCTTCAGAAGTGAGGAGGTGCTGATATATGGCAAGAAATAAATTCGACATCGACGAAACCCTTGAAACCCCGTTTGACATACGCCACCTTAAACGTTCACTTGTTTATGCGGCAAAGTATAAAAAGAAAATCGCGATATCGCTGCTGCTCAGTGCGGCGGGCGTTATCATAGGCCTGCTTTCTCCGCTTATCGTTCAGAACGCCATGGATAACTACATGGGCAGCACCGACACCATCCCGCAGCTTCTTCTGAGCGGACTGGCGGTACTTGTCTGCATAGTTGTCAGCGTTATTTTCTCGAAGATAAGAGCGGTGAAAATGACCGAGGTAGGGCAGGATATCGTGTATGATATCCGCAAGGATCTTTTCGAGCATATGCAGAAGCTGTCCTTTGAATACTACGACAGCCGTCCCCACGGAAAGATACTCACCCGTATCATCAACTACATCAACGCGATATCTGACCTGATGACCAACGGTCTTATCAATTTCGTGCTTGAGATATTCAACCTTATTTTTATCACGATATTCATGTTCTTCGTAAGCTGGCAGCTTGCGCTTGTGACCGTTGCGGGACTTCCCATATATGCGGCGGTAATGCTGTTCATAAAAAATCACCAGCGCAAGGCATGGCAGGCGGTATCAAACAAAAGCTCCAACCTCAACGCATACCTCCACGAAAGCATTGTCGGCGTGAAAATCTCGCAGATATTCACCCGGGAGGAAGAAAACGAGGAGATAAACGACAAGCTCGCAAAGGCATACCGCAAGGACTGGATGCGCGCCGTAAGCTATTCCAACATGGTCTGGCCGTCGACGGATATAGTGTCGATAACCGTCCGCGCAGGAATATTTGCAGTGGGTCTGTTCGGCTTTCAGGGAACGCTGTCGCTGGGTACCATCGTTGCCATGACAGATTATTCCGCGCGCTTCTGGCAGCCGCTGATGAACCTCGCGAACCTCATGAACACATTCATCAACGCCGTTGCGAACCTCGAGCGTATATTTGAGATGATGGATGAACCCATCACCGTAGACGACGCCCCCGACGCAACCGAAATGCCCGATATCAAGGGCGATGTCCACTTTGAAAATGTTACATTCGCATATGAACCCGGGATCAACATTCTTGAAAATCTCTCGTTCGACGTTAAGGCAGGGCAGAGCATAGCGCTTGTCGGCCCGACGGGCGCAGGCAAGACGACCATTGTCAACCTCATTTCCCGCTTCTACGACATCAACGGCGGCACAGTAAGGATAGACGACAGCGATATATCCAAGGTAACGCTGAGATCGCTCCGCTCGCAGATGGGCATAATGCTCCAGGACAGCTTTATTTTCAGCGGCACCATCGGCGACAACATCCGCTACGGCAAGCTTGACGCAACCATGGATGAAATACGCTC
>CAVIFG010000140.1:0-5944 GCA_963641955.1 Escherichia coli | reverse complement strand
GAATATGAGACCGCAGGCTGCCAGACCTACTTCAACAAAAAAGATCATCTGTGGACACTATACGAATATGAAACGGGAGCGTTCAAAATTCCCGAAACCGTGGAGGACGGTATGATCTACGGCGGCTGCAACTGCGGCAACTGCCACCTTACGATACTCCCCACAGGGGATGTATACGCCTGCCGCAGGGTTCAGAACAGCAAAGTCGGAAATGTATTTGCCGACCGCCTTGCAGATGTTTGGGTATGCGGCATGGAGAAATACCGCGACTATACAAAATTCGAGAAATGCTCGAAATGCGAGCTGATGGCATATTGCAGGGGATGTCCCGCTGTTGCAAGCGGAAAGGGCGGCAATTTCTACGCCGCCGACCCGCAGTGCTGGAAGGAGGTAAAAGATGCCTGATATCATGGAAACAATTCTGCACCGCCGCTCGATAAGGCGCTTTTCTGAAAGACAGGTGGATGAAGAAGCGCTTCAGCAGATATTGCAGGCGGGACTGTACGCGCCGAGCGCGGGAGGTCGTCAGGGCGTGATTTTCGCGGTGTGTCAGGATAGAAAAATGAACGAGCGGCTGGGCAAAATAAAGCGCGCAAACTCCAGTCCGCGCATGGCAAACGGGACAAATTATGTTTCCCGCGAGCAGCCTAGCATTGCGGACGACCCCAAGCTTATCGACGCATTCTACGGAGCGCCGACGGTAATTACCATGTTCGCGCCGAAGAATTTCCTGTTTTCCGCGGAGGACTGCGCCCTTGCCGCCGAAAATATGATGCTTGCCGCAGACTCTATGGGGATAGGTTCCTGCTATATCGGGCAGGGCTGGACGGCTTTCGCCGACCCATACGGGCAGGAAGTCCTTAAAAAATGGGGAATACGCGCGGATTATTATGCTGTTATGCAGCTTCTGCTCGGCTACCCGCAGGAGGGCGACCCTCATCCCGCCGCGAAGCCGCGCAGGGACGGCCGCATACTTATCTTTCGGGAGGAAAAATGAACGCTGAAATCTGTTTGCAAAAACTTAAACTCTGCGGAGTGCTGTCCTTTGCGACGGTGGACAAAAACGGGGCGCCGCAGATACGCTGTATAAGCGCCATACATTACGACGCCGACAGCCTGTATTTTTTCACGGCGCGCGGCAAAAGCTTCTGCGACGAGCTGCTTTCCGACGGGAGGGTGCAGGTGCTTGCATATACCCGTTTCAAGGAAATGATACGCCTTTCGGGAAAAGCAGTGCCTGCCCCCGAGGGCGAGCAGGCGGACAAAATAAACACGATTTTTGCCGAGCAGCCGTATCTTGCGAATGTTTATCCTAACGACACAAGAAGCATCGGTATCGTGTTCGAGATAAAAAGCTTCACGATCGAATATTTCAACCTCGGCGTAAATCCCATATTCCGCGAGGTGTACACCGTCGGCGGGGATAAGCCGCTGCTGAAAGGCTACCGCATTACCGACCGCTGTATCGGCTGCGGCGTATGCCAACAAAGCTGCCCGCAGAAATGCATTGCAGCGGGGAAGATATACAAAATTCAGCAGGAGCACTGCCTGCACTGCGGCGCGTGCTATGAAAACTGCCCGAACGGCGCAGTGGAAAAACTTGAACAGGAGCTGTCATGAATCACACCGAAAAAAGAATTTTTCTGATAAAATACCTGCTGGACGAACGCCCGGAGTACAGCAGGGTGACTATTCCCGCGGGTGCAGCCGAGCAGAAGCAGCTTCTCCGCGGGCTGATGAACGTGCGCGAGCCCGAGAAAATCGACGATGAATTCCTGCGCATTCAGGATGAATATCTGCGGGAAGAAACCGCTGTCAAGGGCATAACGGATATCAATGAATTAACGCCGATATGCGGCGGGCTGTATCTCTGGCAGGGGGATATTACAACGCTTCGCTGCGACGCGATAGTAAACGCCGCAAACAGCGGCATGACGGGATGCTATATCCCTAACCACCGCTGCATAGACAACGCCATCCATACCTATGCGGGCGTGCGGCTGCGGCTCGCCTGCGCAGATATTATGAACAAGCAGGGAAGCCCCGAACCTATAGGCATGGCTAAACTCACCCCCGCGTTTGACCTGCCGTGCAGATTTGTACTGCATACCGTCGGGCCTATGATAGGCGGCAGGGTTTCCGAACGTGACCGAGAAAACCTTGCCTCCTGCTATCGCTCCTGCCTTGAACTGGCGGCGGAAAACGATCTTGAAAGCGTGGCGTTCTGCTGCATTTCCACGGGGGAATTTTGCTTCCCGAACGAACTTGCCGCAGAGATCGCGGTTCGGACGGTAAGAGATTTCATGAAAAATCAGAGCAGCGTGAAAAGGGTGATTTTCAATGTTTTCAAAGATACGGACAGAGAAATATACGAACGAATTCTCAAAGCAGACAGCACAGATTAAAGCATGGCTGGACGAAGCCGACGCGGTGATAATCGGCGCGGGGGCGGGGCTTTCAACGTCGGCTGGGTTCACATACAGCGGCGAGCGGTTTGAAAAATACTTTGCCGATTTTGCGGAAAAATGCGGCTTTAAGGATATGTATTCGGGCGGATTTTATCCGTTTTCTTCCCTTGAGGAGCACTGGGCGTACTGGAGCAGGTACATCTTTATCAATCGCTACCTTGACCCGCCGAAGCCGCTGTATAATGAGCTTCTGAAGCTTGTTGACGGCAAGGATTATTTTGTGATAACCACCAACGTGGATCATTGCTTTCAGAAAGCGGGCTTTGATAAAAAGCGCCTGTTTTATACGCAGGGGGATTACGGCTTGTTTCAGTGCAGCGAGCCATGCTGCAGCGAAACGTTTGATAACAAAGCGCTGATACGCGAAATGGTGGAGCGGCAGGAAAATATGCGCATACCGACGGAGCTTCTCCCGACCTGCCCGCACTGCGGCAGGCCCATGACCATGAACCTCCGCGCGGACGATACATTTGTCGAGGACGAGGGCTGGCACCTTGCGGCGGAGCGCTACGAAAACTTTTTAAGGACGCGTTCCGGGCAGAAAATACTGTTCCTTGAACTTGGAGTTGGATGGAATACCCCCGTTATAATCAAATATCCGTTCTGGCAGATGGTAGCGAAAAATCCCAATGCAGCTTATGTCTGCATAAATAACGGTGAAGCGGTCTGCCCGCCCGAAATACGGCGGCAGTCGTTATGCATAAACGACGATATCGGAAAGGTGATCTCCGCCTGCGTGTGACATCGCAGGTGAGTTGATTTACACTATCCCGCCGCGCGCGGTGAGAAGATAGAACGTTATTTTGGCTTCTTCATCCTCGAGGGGTATCATGACCCTGCCGAAGTATTCGGATGAATCATGCGGGATATAATCCGTCGTAAAGCAGGGCAGGGAGGATGATTTTATAAGCTCTGTAAAAGTAAATTCGTCCGTCTGCACCAGAAATTTTGATGCGGGCATTTTTCTTCGGCAGAGGGAATCCCAGAAACCCAATTCCGACCGCAGAAGAAAGTTGAATCCGTTTATGTCCTCGAATTTGAGATGTTCGCGCCGCGCCAGTTCATGATCTTTCGGAATGCATACGAACAGGTTTTCGCGCATGAACTCCCGCGCGCCATCGTATGGAAAGGGAAGCACCGCGATGTCGCACTCGCCGTTTTTCCATGCGTGCAGAACATCTTCGTTCTGAGTAACGCTCGAAGATACGGTCATGCCGGGATATTTTTTCTCAAGAATTTTCATCAGCTCCCACAGCGGCGCGGGGGCACAGGATCTTACGGTTATCGTCCTGCGGCGGCGGTCTGCTGCGCGCACCTGCTCCACAGTCCGCTCCGCTTCGGACAGAAGCCTGCGGGCATATTCCACGGCGAGCAGCCCGTTTTCGTTTAGTTCTATGCGGTTTTTCGTGCGGTTGAAAAGCGGCACGCCGAATTCATCCTCGATATGGTGCATGCTTCGCGTAAGCGTCGGCTGAGAAATGTGCAGGTGCTCCGCCGCTTCGGACAGGGTGCCGTATTCGCCGAATGCGGCAAGGTGAGATAGTTCGTAAAGGTCAAGCATGGTATATCCTCACTATTCATTTTATGAAATGCGGATTTCGGTATTGATATTGTACATTTGCATTATAACATGATATAATATGATTGTAAAGAGCAGAGATGAAAAAATCTCTGACGGATATGAATACTGAACGGAGGAATTACCATGACTTATGTAACACTCAACAACGGCGTAAAAATGCCCCAGCTCGGCTACGGCGTATATCAGACTCCCCCCGAGGAAACAGAGCGCTGCGTGCTTGAAGCAATAAAGAATGGCTACCGCAGCATTGATACCGCGCAGGCATACGGCAACGAAGAGGGCGTCGGCAACGCTATTGTAAACTGCGGACTGCCCCGCGAGGAACTGTTCATCACCACAAAGATATGGATAACCAACGCGGGTTACGAAAAGGCAAAGGCTTCCATCGAAGCGTCGCTGAAGAAATTAAAGACCGACTATGTTGACCTGCTGCTTATCCATCAGCCTTTCGGCGATTACTACGGTTCCTACCGCGCCATGGAGGAAGCATATAAGGCGGGCAAGGCACGCGCCATCGGTGTATCGAATTTCTATCCCGACCGCTTCATTGACATCGCACATTTCTCCGAGATTAAGCCCGCTGTAAATCAGGTAGAAAACCACATCTTCCAACAGCAGAAAGAAGCGAAAAAGTACCTTGAAAAGTACGGCACAAAGCTTATGAGCTGGGGGCCCTTTGCCGAGGGAAGAAACGATTACTTCAAGACCCCTGCGCTGGTTGAGATAGGCGCGGCTCACGGCAAGACCCCCGCGCAGGTAGCGCTGAGATTTCTGCTCCAGAGCGGCTCGATACTCATTCCGAAGTCGGTTCACGAAAACAGAATGCAGGAGAACTTCAATATATTCGATTTCGAACTTAACGCGGATGAGATGAAGCGCATTGAAGCCCTCGACACAGGAAAGAGCCTTTTCTTCTCGCACCATGACCCCGAAACCGTTGACTGGTTCATGTCGATACTCAAGTAAGGGTTATCTGAAGCACGCAGAAATTCCGCTTCAAAATGCAATATGAATTTGTCGGGGGAATGCAAAACTTCCCCCGATATTTTTTATACCCCGCCGCATTGTTCTCCTCGAAACCCGTTGAAAAATTCCATCCGATATGCTATAATAAGATAAGTAGGACTGCCATCGGGCGGTCTTTCGGCAAACTGTGGGTTAGCTTTATCTAACAATACGAGAGGCGAGGTATAACAAAATGGTGAAAATCGCGTTGATTTCTGCGATAATCGGGCACTTGCTCTGTGGGGCCTGCGACTGCCTGATGGGCTTTTCAAAAAAAGGGCGGCTGGATCTGAAAAATATAAATGACCCTGAAAAAATGTCGGCAATGTTTGCGGATATGCCGCTTTCTTTCCCGATGGCTTCGATACTGCTGGGTGCTCTTGCGATAGCTATGTTCGGCTTCGGTTATTTTGGGCTTAGCAGTTGGATGAGCGGGTATTCCACGGCGGCTTCGGTGATAATGTTCATCTCCGCCATGCTTTATATTGTGCCGATAACGGCTCACCATGTCATTTTTGCCGCGATAGAGTGGATGTACATAAGGCTCGGGCGCACGGACGAAGCGAGAAACGCCGTCCTCGATTTTCAGAAAAAATCCATTGCGACAATGTTTGTCGGGTATGCGGGGCTACTGGTGTTTGTGGTTACGCTGTTCGTTATGATCGTTTCGGGCGGAACCTCGCTGCCTGCATGGGCGTGTGTTTTCAACACCGCCGTGGCGATGGTGCTGCTTCTCCCGACCAAATTGCCTGCAAAGGGAAATATCGCCGGGGCAGTTATGTTCATAGGGCTTGCAATTCTGATATAAAACGCTTGACAACGCGGCGCTTCGGGTGTATCATATTTAAAAATGATTATTTGCGGAGGTTCAATATGGAATATACAAAAC
>CAVIFG010000139.1:5129-5964 GCA_963641955.1 Escherichia coli | reverse complement strand
CGGTGGACCTCAACGGAAAACTCCGCATGGCTTACCGCGCCGTATCAAGCTAGGAACCGATCATTCGCGTTAAAACAGCACTGCATCATATAAATAATGCAGGAAAAATGCCAGCTTCGGTGGCCGACGTGCTTTTCACCAATGCCGCCAGGGCGCTTGAACCTCTTCCGCAGGACTTCGCGGAGAGGGTGTGACAGCTGAAAACCCTTAAAGAGTCTTCGCGCCGAAAAGCCTTGTTTCTTAAAGTGCGTCATTCGCCGATGTAAGGCGGTGGACGGAGCATTTATCCTACGCTGCGGGTGTGCCGGCTGCTGTGCTTCTGCTGCATTCCCGATAATGAGCTTCGGCTTTGCGGGCGGAACAGGCGCGGCATACTATAATATGCTCTTCCGCTTTTATTGTAACCTATTTAACGAAAATTGTCAAGGGCTTTTCGCCGAAAAAAAGCCGTATTATGCCATTTTGAAATAAAATTTTAAGGTATTGCAGAATAATTTTTCATATCCCCGCGATACCGCGGCGAATGGTGTTGATTTTCGACAAAAAATATTGTATAATACAATCATAGGCGCATTGCGCATATCAATCGAAAGGAACAATTCACATGAATATTTTAGTAGTTGGCGGCGGCGGACGCGAGCACGCGATAATCACCGCGCTCAGCAGATCTCCCCGTGTTGAAAAGCTCTATGCAGCCCCCGGAAACGGCGGAATTTCCAAGCTTGCGGAGTGCTTCCCCGTAAAGGCGACGGACATCGACGGCGTTCTTGCGCTGGCGCAGAAGCTTCAGCCGGATTATGTTTTCGTGGCTCCCGACGATCCCCTTGTTCTCGGC
>CAVIFG010000139.1:0-5119 GCA_963641955.1 Escherichia coli | reverse complement strand
CGGCATGGTGGACAAGCTCAACGCGGCGGGATTCAAAACATTCGGCCCGAGGGCGAATGCGGCTATCCTCGAGGGCAGCAAGGTGTTCTCCAAGGCGCTGATGAAGAAATACAACATCCCCACGGCGGCTTACGAAACCTTTACCGATGCCGACAAGGCGATAGAATACATAAAGGCGCAGAACAGCTATCCCGCAGTTATCAAGTGCGACGGACTGGCGCTGGGCAAGGGCGTTATCATCGCGAAGGACTTTGCGGAAGCCGAGGCTGCGGTGAAGTCCATGCTGCTGGACGGTAAGTTCGGCAAGAGCGGCAGCGAGATCGTTGTTGAAGAATTCATGACGGGTCCCGAGGTAACTGTCCTTGCGTTTACCGATGGAAAGACCGTAAAGCCGATGATATCCTCCATGGATCACAAGCGTGCATATGACAACGACGAGGGACTTAACACAGGCGGAATGGGTACCATCGCCCCCAACCCCTGCTATACCGACGCATTCAAGGCGGAGTGCATGGAAAAGATATTCAAGCCCACCATCGCGGCGATGAGCGCGGAGGGCAGACCGTTCAAGGGCTGCCTTTATTTCGGGCTTATGCTGACCCCGAACGGCGCCAGGGTCATTGAATACAACTGCCGCTTCGGCGACCCCGAAACGCAGGTCGTTCTTCCCCTGCTGGAAACAGACCTTACGGAGATAATGGACGCCATCTGGGATGAAAAGCTGGACGAACTGGACATCAAGTGGAGCGACAAGTGCTGCGCGTGCGTTGTAATGGCGAGCGGCGGCTACCCCGAAAAGTACGAAACGGGCAAGGTCATTTCGGGTCTTGACGAAAACGGTCAGTGCGGCGGCGCGTATGTTTACCACGCGGGAACCAAGCTTGAAAACGGCGAGTTCCTCACCGCGGGCGGACGCGTTCTCGGCGTTACGGCGACGGGCGCAGACCTGCGCGAAGCGCTGGACAAGGCATACAAGGCTGTCGAGGGCATTTCTTTCGAGAAGGCGCATTACAGACACGACATCGGCGCGCGTGCGTTAAAGGCACTGTGATACGGTGACTGCGATGAAAAAATTCATACAGATCATTTCGGTGGTGAGCGGTATCATCGCGGTGCTGTCGGTGGTGCTGAATATTCAGGTGCTGTTCAACGGGAACGGATGGTTTTTCAGATTTGCGATGTTCTCGATAGTGCGCAGCGGCGGCATTATGGGTTATCTCGGCAACCTGCTGAGCATGGTGCTGGTTGCAGCGGGCTTCGGTTCGATGTTTTGGTTCGGGCTCGGAGCGGCGCGCGGAAAGGGCATGAAAACCGTGCGCTCGGCGCTCATCGCTGGCGCGGCAATGACGGTGCTGTCGATAATCTCGCTTATCTGCGCAATAGCGGGCGGGATGTTTAATTTCGGTGATATCATCATTTTGGCGCTTCCTGCGGTGTATACGTTCTGCGTTTTCAGCGCTTCGGATAAGCTTTGAATAAGAGAAAACGACCGACAAAAAATCGGTCGTTTTTTTATTCCGTTTTCAGAGCTGTTCCGCCGCCGCGCGCATTTCCCTTGCCGCCGCGGTTATATCTTTCTGCGCCGCGACCGCCGAAACCACCGCCGCGCCGTTTATCCCAAGCCCTTTAAGGGTGAGGATATTCTCCTTATTCACCCCGCCGATGACCACGAAAGGGATAGTCACCGCCGCGCGTATCTGCCGGATTATTTCGGGGGTGACGGGGCGGGTGTCGGATTTCGTCGAGGTGGCGAACACCGCGCCGACGCCGAGGTAATCCGCGCCGTCCGCCTGCGCCTGCGCCGCCTCTTCGGGGAGCGCCGCGGAAACGCCGATTATCGCATTTTCGCCGAGAATGCGCCGCGCTTCGCGGCAGGGCAGGTCTTTCTGCCCGAGGTGAACGCCGTCGGCTCCCGCCGCAAGGCAGATATCCACGCGGTCGTTGATTATCAGCGGAACATTGTTTGCGCGGGTTATTTTAAGCACCCGCTTCGCCAGCTCGTAAAACTCCCGCGAGGTGCAGTCCTTTTCGCGGAGCTGCACTACTCCTGCGCCGCCCGCCACCGCGCGCTCAACGCTCTCTTCGATGGTGTCGCAGGACATCAGTCCTCTGTCGGTGCAGAAATACAGCGTGTAATCGACATTATTTTTGTTGATAAATTCAGTGTTCATCAGCTTTCAGCCTTTCAAGGAATAGTTCTGCGTCCATCTCCGCCGCGTCGAAAAGACCCGCGCGGAATGCGCCCATCCCGCCCGAATTTTCGGACAATTCGCCGCATATCCCCATGAACGCAGTGCCCGCCGCCGCGCCGTACAGCGGCTCCGCCACGGCGGAAAACGCCGCACACAGCGCCGTTGTCATGCAGCCTGCGCCGGTTATCCTCCGAAGTTTTTCGGAGCCGTTTTTAAGGGTGATGACTCGCGCGCCGTCGGTGATGATGTCGTTCTTACCCGTAACAGCGCAGACGGTGCCGAGTTTTTTCGCGGCTTCGGCGGCGATGGAGATGTTCGTGCCGTCGGAGCAGTCGACGCCGTGCTCCCGTATGTCGTTATTCCCCGCGAGGGTGGATATTTCGGCGGGATTTCCCCGGATAACAGATATTTTTACATCGGCGAGAATGCGCCGCGCCGCTTCCTTTCGGAAATTTGTCATACCGACGCCCACGGGGTCGAGAACCACGGGAATGCCCTTTTTGTTGGCGGATTTTCCCGCGCGGAGCATTGCGGAAAGGCGGCTTTCGGACAGCGTTCCCATATTAAGCACCAGCGCGTCCGCGGCGGCGGAAACCTCGGCGGTTTCTGAAGGGTCGTCCGCCATGATGGGGGATGCTCCCGCGGCGAGAAGCATATTCGCGGTGTCGCCTGCGGTGACGTAGTTTGTTATGCAGTGCACCAGCGGGCATTTTCTGCGCATATCCGCTAAAATGTGCGCCGCCTGTTCCGTAAAGCTCATTTTGCGCCTGCTTTCTTATGTGGTGGGTGTTTCCGCCTTGGCGGGGATGTCGTTGCCGACGAATGTGTCGAATACCTTAACGCGCTTCATTGCGGTAACAAGTATTGCTGCGATTATCGTGCCGCCGCAGCTGGATACGAAGAACGGCAGAACATAGGTGAACAGCGCCGCTTCCTTGCCCATGAGGAACGCCGCGATGGGGAAAGAGAGCATACCGCCGATAACGGATGTTCCGAAAAGCTCGCCTGCATATGCGAACGGCAGGCGGAGATACTTCATAAATCCGCCCTTGCAGATACGCTTGCCGACCCAGTGATACATAACGCCGCAGAGGAACGCGCCGCACATACTTCCGGGGAACGCAAGGGGAGTGCCCAGCCCGAAAATGTTTCTGATAAGGCTCGCACAGAACGCCATGCCGAGGGAATACCACGGCCCAAGGTAAACGCCGCCGATGATGTTAACAAGGTGCTGAACGGGGCTGCACTTTGAAGCGCCGATCGGGATGCTGAACATCGAGCCTACGACTGCGACAGCCACCAGCACGGCGGCGATAACAAGCTTTCTTACGTCTGTCTTTTTCATTTTGATACCTCTTCTTTCTGCCCCGCCGTAGTGTTATTTTCAGCGGCGGTTGGCACGCATACAGTTATCCCGTATGTGTCGGTCGGTGCTCCAAAGCACCCTCTCACCGCGAAACACGCGTTCCCTCGCTGAAAATAACCTCGGACGGCGCTCCCCGCCGAAGCTGTATCAAAACCGCATCGCTGCGGGAATGAATGGAATTACTTCTCGGAGCAGAACTTGACTTCCTTGCCCTCGAGTATCATGTTTGTTGTTCTTACTGCGCACATCTTTCCGCACATCGAGCAGGTATGACGGTCTGCAGGGGGAGTGCTCTCGAAATAATTACGCGCCTTTTCGGGGTCGATGGCGACCTTGAACATCTCGTCCCAGTCCAGCTTGTGGCGTGCCGCAGCCATTGCGTTGTCGGGGTCGGTCGCATGGGGAAGTCCCTTGGCGATATCCGCCGCGTGCGCCGCGATACGGCTGGCGATTATGCCCTCCTTTACATCGTTGAGGTCGGGCAGGCGGAGGTGCTCCGCAGGGGTGACATAGCACAGGAAATCCGCGCCGTTTGCCGCGGCGATGGCGCCGCCTATCGCGGAGGTGATGTGGTCGTAGCCGGGGGCGATATCCGTTACCAGCGGGCCGAGGACATAGAAAGGCGCGCCGTGGCAGATACGCTTCTGTATCTGCATATTTGCGGCTATCTCATTCATCGCCATGTGGCCGGGGCCCTCTACCATTACCTGTACGTCCTTTGCCCATGCGCGCTCGGTGAGTGCGCCGAGCTCGATAAGCTCGGATATCTGACCTGCGTCGGTGCTGTCGTCGATACAGCCGGGGCGCAGCGCGTCGCCGAGGGATATCGTTACGTCGTATTCGCGCAGGATATCGAGAACTTCATCATAGTGCTCGTAGAACGGGTTTTCGTTGCCCGTCATCATCATCCATGCGAAAAGCAGCGAGCCGCCGCGGGATACTATGTTCATCTTTCTCGGGTCGCGGCGGAAAGCCTCAACGGCGCGGCGGTTGATACCCGCGTGGATGGTCATGAAGTCCACGCCCTCTTCCGCGTGCGCGCGTACAACTTTAAGGAAATCCTCGGCGGATATTTCGAGCAAATCTTTGTCGAGATAGCCGATGGCGTCGTACATGGGCACGGTGCCTATCATCGCGGGGGATTTTGCGATAAGCTCGCGGCGGAATGTGTTGGTCTTGCCGTAGTTGGAAAGATCCATTATAGCTTCTGCGCCGAATTTTATCGCCATGTCGACCTTCTGCATTTCGACGGAGTAGTCCTTGCAGTCGCCGGAGATACCGAGGTTGACGTTTATCTTGGTGCGCAGTCCCGAGCCGATACCCTCGGCGGACAGGGATGTATGCCTGATGTTCGCGGGGATGGCAACGGTGCCCTTTGCGACCAGCTCGCGGAGCTTTTCGGGATCCATGTATTCCTTTTCCGCGACGGTTTTCATTTCGGGGGTGATTATGCCTTTTTTGGCGGCTTCCATTTGTGTTGCGTATTCTCTCATCATGATATTCCTTTCATATTATAAAACTCGAAAAAGTGGTTTGTGGGGCCGTGGCCTTTGCCAACGGA
>CAVIFG010000138.1:0-5971 GCA_963641955.1 Escherichia coli | reverse complement strand
CGACGAGGGCGCCGCCCTCGACCTGCAAGGGGTGCGACCCCTTGACCGCGTGTATGGGTGCCGTAAAGACTAAATGTTTTCACTAAAAAGCAAAACCGCAGAGCATTATGCCCTGCGGTCTACAATTACACATTCGTCATGCCGCTATAAGTGCGCAATATATCCTCCGCGATATCCCTCTGCGATCTCCGCGAATCCATCGCCAGCTTCTGAATATGTCTATGCGCCTGCTTTTCCGTCAGATTAAGATACTCGATAAGGCAGCACTTCGCGCGGTCTATCACCTTGAAATCATCAAGCTGCTTCGAAAGCTCGGTTTTTTCCCGCTCAAGGCGGTGCATATTCTCCCTCGCCACCACCGCAAGCCTTATCGTCTGAACCAGCGTGCTTTTCGTGAACGGTCTGCCCAGAACAAACGCGCCCGTGAATTTTATGCGGTTCTGCACATCGTCCGCGATATCCATTTTCGCAAGCACGATAATGCACGCCTTTGTCCTTTTACAGACCTCTGCGGCGTAATTCAGCCCGAACTCGCTGCGCAGCGGCGTTGAAATTATCACCACATCGTATTCGCTCATATCCGCCGCTTCCGCCTCTTCATCGGAAAGGCAGGGGGTGATTTCCGCGTTAAGCTCCGCAAGCGCTGCGGAGATACCCTCGCAGGTATCCGCGCTTCGGGCGTTTATAAAGATCTTCATGTAAGCGCCTCCCTTTTATTTCCGCGCCATTGCGGAGAATGGGGTCAGTTATTTACATAGAGCTGCTTATAAGGCGACGCGGAGTTCGGCGTGAGCTTATAGAACTTCGAGCCGAGCAGCTCGTCGGAACTTCCGCCGAAATGCTTTACGAAACGGTCGATATAGTGTCGGATGGACTCCTTTTCCTCCGCGGTGGCTTCGGTGCAGCATACCTGAACCGGCAGACCCTTCGGGGCAGTTTCGCTGCGGATGAACATTTCGCCGCCATGCATTCCCGTTCCGCAGAAATGACCCACGGGGCAGCCCTCAGTACCTAAGCCGAGCACGATGATGATTCCGCCCGCCTGATATTCCCCGAGGAAATCGCCGACCTTACCGCCGATAACAATGGTCGGGAACATTTCCTTGTAGCTCTTCATATGGATACCCACGCGGTAGCCTGCGTTGCCCTGGACATATATTTCGCCGGAGCGCATCGCATAGCCCGTGGTGTCGCCGCAGTTGCCGTGAACGATGATAGCGCCGTCATTCATGGTGTCGCCGATGGCGTCCTGTGCGTTGCCGTGCACGATTATCTTCGAGCCGTTGAGATACGCGCCGAGGGCGTTGCCGGGGGTACCTTTTATAAGTATCTCCTTGCCGGACATCGCGTCGCCGATATAACGCTGGCCGAGCACGTTATCTATCTCGAACTTCTCCTCGGAGCTTTCTCTTATCATTTTATTAAGCTCGGAGTAGCCTATGCCCTTTGCGTCAATTTTCATCTTACTATTCCTCCCAGCTTCTCTTCCCGTCTTGCCTTGCCGAACATCATCATCTGCGGCTTCTCTTTTAAGAGGTCCATGTCGACATCCGAAAGGTTGATTTTCTCTTTTATCATAGAAGTGTAGATACCCGCGCGCTTTACGTCGCCCATAAGGATGAAGCCTTTAAGCAGGCCATCCTTGAACACCAGCTTTTTATAGGTATTCTCGGTTTCCTCGACATATTCCTCGCCGTCGTAGCTGCCTGCGGTGATTATGTGCAGTCCGAAGAAGCCGATGGCGTTCATGGGTATCGCATTTACATAGTAGGTTTCCTGCCCCGCCATGTTCTTGCCCGCAACTTCGCCCTGCATATATGCATTCGGGAGCAGCGCGAGAATTTTATCCGTGTCGGAGGAAGCGTCGTGGCTGACGGTGCAGTCGCCCGCGGCGTAAATATCGTCCAGCGTGGTTTTCTGTGTGAGGTCGCAGATGATACCGCGCTCCACCTTGCCGCCCGCGTCGGAAACAAGCTCTGTATTCGGGCGGACGCCTACGGCGATTATAACCATATCGAAATCCACCGTCATACCGTTTTTGAGCTTTGCGGAGTGCTCGCTGAATTCATCTACGGAGGTTCCGAGGATAAAGCGCGTGCCCTTGCTTTCGATGTGCTTCTGCATTTTCGCGCCTGCTCTTACGTCGAGGATGGAGGGGAGTATTCTGTCCGCCATATCAACGACGGTGATCTCAGCCTTGTATTCGTTCAGCGCTTCCGCCGCTTTCAGGCCGATAAGACCCGCGCCGATTATCAGCACCTTCATGCCCTCGCGGACTTCCGCCTTGATAGCCTTTACGCTGTCGTAGGTCATGAATGTGTGGTAGCTTATCTTGTCAAGCCCGTTCATCGGCGGCACGAAAGGCTTCGAGCCCGTCGCCACCATCAGCTTGTCATAAGCAACGGCGCTTCCGTCGTCGAGGACTACTTTCTTCACCTCGGGGTCTATCTTAGTTACCTTGTGGCCGAGCACGGTTTCGACGTTGTTCTTTTCATAGAAATCCGGCTCGCGGTAGAAAATGTTCTTATCGTTCACCTTTCCCATCAGCCAGTAGGAGATGAGCGGGCGGGAGTAGGTGTGGTATTTTTCATCGGAAATGACGGTGATCTTGCCCGTCTTGTCTATCTCGCGGATGCCTGTGATGGTTCCGACCGCCGCCGCGGAGTTTCCTATAATAACGTAGTTCATATCCCGTCACCTCATCTTTCTTCGTAAACGATAGCCTTGTTGGGGCAGCCCTTTACGCAGGCAGGCTCGCCGTTTCCGTTGGAAAGGCAGAGGTCGCATTTGCGGATTTTGTGCCCCGCCTCGTCGATTACGATGGCGCCGTAGGGACATGACAGAACGCAGGTGTAGCAGCCTACGCAGCGTTCCTCGTCACAGACGATAACGCCGTCCTTTACAGAGAGCGCGCCGGTGATGCAGCCCTTTACGCAGGGGTGCGCGTCGCAGTGGCGGCACTGAACCGCGAAGTTGATGCTGCCGCCCTCCTCCACCTGAACGCGGGGGATAGGCTTCTTTCCGCTGCCCTTGAATGCCTTTACCATATCGGGTGCGCCGCTGTTTGCCGCCGCGCAGTGGAACTCGCAGAGGTGACAGCCGAGGCACCAGTCCTCATTTACATATACCTTTTTCATGTTATCCGTTCCTTTCGCCGCTTATTCGCCCGCGTGCTGTATGCCGAGGATATCCAGTTCCTTCTGGTTAAGGCCGAGCCCTCTCAGCATAAGTCTGTTGCCGCGCAGTGCCTCGATGGAGTTGATACCCATGCCGCCCATCATTTCCTTTATTTCGTGATCCCATGCGTGAACAAGGTTCACAAGGCGGTGGGTAGCTATCTCGGGGTTAAGGCGCTTTACGAGGTCGGCGCGCTGGGTAGCTATGCCCCAGTTGCACTTGCCCGTGTTGCAGCTTCTGCACAGATGGCATCCCATCGAAAGCAGAGCCGCCGTTGCGATATATACTGCGTCGGCGCCGAGCGCAATTGCCTTTACGACATCCGCGCTGGAACGGATAGAACCGCCGACTACTATTGAAACATCGTTTCTTATGCCCTCATCGCGCAGGCGCTGGTCAACGCTGGCGAGGGCAAGCTCGATCGGGATACCTACGTTATCCCTTATTCTTGTGGGAGCGGCGCCCGTGCCTCCGCGGAAGCCGTCTATCGCGATGATATCCGCGCCGGAGCGCGCAACGCCCGAAGCTATCGCCGCGACGTTATGAACCGCCGCGATCTTTACGATAACGGGCTTTTCCCAGTTTGTCGCCTCCTTGAGGGAGAGGACAAGCTGGCGCAGATCCTCGATGGAATAGATATCGTGGTGCGGCGCGGGGGAGATAGCGTCCGTGCCCTTGGGTATCATACGGGTGCGGGAGATCTCGTCGTTTATCTTCATTCCGGGAAGATGGCCGCCGATACCGGGCTTTGCGCCCTGTCCCATTTTTATTTCTATCGCGGCGCCCGCGTCGAGGTATCCCTTGAAAACGCCGAAACGTCCCGAAGCTACCTGTACTATCGTGTTGGGGCCGTATTTGTAGAAGTCCTGATGAAGTCCGCCCTCACCTGTGTTATAATAGGTGCCCAACTCGTGCGCAGCCCTTGCGAGGGATTCGTGCGCGTTCTTGCTGATGGAGCCGAAGGACATCGCCGAGAACATGATGGGCGTGTCAAGCTCGAGGTACGGGGTCTTTTCGAAATGAGCGTTGCCCTTGTCGTCGTAGGTTATGCCCTGATTTTTCTTGCCGAGGAACGTCTTTGTTTCCATCGGCTCACGCAGCGGGTCGATGGGCGGGTTTGTAACCTGCGAAGCGTTCAGCAGTATCTTGTCCCAGTATACGGGATAATCCTTCGGGTTGCCCATCGCGGAGAGGAGAACGCCGCCGCTTTCAGCCTGCTTGTAGACCTCGTCCATAACACCCTGAGTCCAGTTGCCGTTCTCGCGGAACTTGTTCTCGTTGGGCTTTATCTTTATCGCGTGGGTCGGGCAAAGACATACGCATCTCTGGCAGTCGACGCAGGTCATGGGGTCTGCGACCATCTTATCCAGCTCGGGGTCGTATTTATGTACTTCGTTAGAGCACTGGCGCTCACAGACGCGGCACTTTATGCAGCGGTCGGGATCGCGCACTACCTCAAAAAGAGGGTTCATGAAATTTATAGCCACTGTTTATTCCACCTTTCCGATCACTTGTCAAGCGTTACGATGATAGGCTCGCCGCCGCGGGGGCTCCATATTCTGTCAACATCGGGGCACATCGTTCTGATGGAACATTCCTCCGACGAAACATATACGGTATCTCCCTTTTCCGCCGCGACCATGCTGCGGAGCTTCAGGCGGTCGTTGAGCGCCATGATGCCGTTGTTGAAGCCAAGGATTATCGAGAAAGGTCCTGTTATGAGCAGGCTCGAATAAACATTTCTGAAATGACGTATCTTCTCCGTTTCCTCGGGGCTGAAGCAGCCCTCGTCAAGCTCGCTCCAGAACGGGGACGCGATGACCTTTGCAACGTCCTCGAGGGGCATTTTAAGGCGGCGGTTAAGATAGTCGATTATGTATGTGATGACCTCCGTATCGGTCAGCAGGTTGCACTTGTATCCGAACATTTCGATGAAGCGCCTGTTCGCGTCGTAGGAGGAGATCTCGCCGTTATGCACTATCGTGTAATCCAGCAGTGCAAAGGGGTGAGCGCCGCCCCACCAGCCGGGGGTGTTCGTGGGGTAGCGGCCGTGGACTGTCCACGCCCAGCCGTCGTATTCGTCAAGGCGGTAGAAATCACCGACGTCCTCGGGGTAGCCGACAGCCTTGAAAACGCCCATATTCTTTCCGCTGGAGAAAACATACGCGCCGTCGATAACGTCGTTTATCTTTATAACGCAGCGCGCAACGTAAGTGCGCTCGTCAAGCTGGCTCTCCTGGAGCTTTGTGGGGAGCGGGTTCACGAAGTAGCGCCAGATAAGCGGCTCGTTGGTTATGTTCGGGTGCTTTCTGGTGGGTATTCTCGAAAGGTTGATGACATCGAAATGCCTGTCGATGAACGCCTCCGTCTTTATGCGCGCCTCGTTTGTGTCGTAGAATACATGGAACGCGTACTGATCCTTGTATTCGGGGTAAATCCCGTAGCCCGCGTATCCGCCGCCAAGACCGTTGGAACGGTCGTGCATACAGGCGATGGAGTTGACGATAACGCTGCCGTTGGTCCTTCTTCCGCTTCTGTTTATAAAGCCCGATATCGCGCAGCCCGCGGGGATCCTGACCTCTCCCTCTTTCTTTAACATAAGCTCACTCCTTAAATGTTCTGCCGCATTCCTCTCTCCGCGCCCGCGCAACGGACGTCGGTGTGAAATTTCAGCTTTAATTTGCCCCGCCATATGATTTACCGCCGGGGCGCTTTCCGTGCAAACCCGCTTGTGCCACGGCACAGGTAAATTAAGCTGGGGCTGATCAACAAGGTTATTATATCACCTTCGCAC
>CAVIFG010000137.1:0-5974 GCA_963641955.1 Escherichia coli | reverse complement strand
ATAGCCGTCGTCCTTTTCGTAAACAGAGTGAAGTCCGCCGTAAAATCCGAGATCCGTGCTGCTGCCTTTGTAGGAATATTCCGTGACCTCAGCAGTCTTCGACGACCGCCATCCGCCGATGAAAAAGGTTTCGAATATATCATAATCTATATTGTAATTATATATATCCGAAATCTGAATCGGGGTGTTATCAATGTCGGATTTATACATCGTAACGCCCGAGCTGTCCGCACTGCGCGCCGAATCCGCCGTTTCTATTGCATTCCTGTGCGGGGAATTCATCCAGACCGCCGCGCCGACTGCGCCTACGACCAGCACCGCCGCTGCAGAAATGCCCCATGCCCAGATATTTTTCCTATTGTATGTTTTTCTTTCGGTGCGAAATTCAATGCCCTTTTCGGAGTGAGTATTGCCGTCATCCTCGCACGCGCGCAGCATTTCTGCCGCCTCGGCGGTGAATTTCTCGTCTATACCGCCAAGCACTTCGTCCCACATTCTTTTGTTCTTATCCTGCATGACGTGCCTCCTTTCCTGCCGATAAATGCGTCTTATATGTATATCTCAAACCTCGACGCCCCTTTCCGAAAGGAATTTCCCGAGTGCGTCGCGGGTGCGCGAAAGCCGCGTTTTGACGGCGGTTTCCGTCATTCCTACCGACTTCGCTATCTGTTTTACCGACATATTGTAATAATATCTCGCCACGAAAATGCTTCTGCCCTTTTGGTTCTGCTTTGAAAGGAACTCGTTGATGAGAACGGTTATCTGCCTGCTCTCATAGTCGCTTTCAACGGTTCTGTCGGATGGGAGCACTTCCGCAAGTTCATCGTAAAGTTCATCGCAGGAATGCCGCTTCGACTTTGAATACGCGTTGATAGCCGCATTGCGCACCGCGGCGCAGATATAGCCGCACAACGACTGCGGCCGCGCGGGAGGAATGGCGTTCCACACGCTCATGTACGCGGCGTTGACGATCTCTTCGGCGTCCTCGCTGTTGGCGAGAATATTCATGGCTATCTGCCGACAAAGCTTCCCATACTTGTCGTGAAGCTCCGTCAGCCCCTGCTCTGACCTTGCAAAAAGCAGTTCTATAATGCCGCTGTCCTGCAAGAGTGCTCCCCCCTCTGTTTATTATGACAATCCCAAACCCCGAAAGGTTACAGAATGGTTACAAGTTTTTTTGAAAAAGGCGCCGATATTTTCTATCAGCGCCCCCAACGTTATCATGCTTCTGCAAGCTCCTTGTTTTCAAGGCTCTTGATAGCTGCGACCGCATCCCAGTAGAAATGCTCCATGCCTATGCGCTCGCGGAAGCCCTCTCTGTCCATCATCTCGGCAACGGCGTCCTGAACGCCCGTGAACGAAACCTGCGTTCCCTTTTCGAGCAGGACATTATACAGCCGCTCCAGCTCCTGCAGGGACATATCGTCCGCCGTGGGCACGCCGCGCATGGAAAGGATGACCTGCGTTGCGCCCTCAAGGCTCGTGAGCGCGGAAACAAGCTTTTCCTGCGTGCCGAAGAAAAGAGGACCCGACAGGTAAACGACCTTAAATTCCTCATGGTGTCCCGACTTTACCTTGCCCTCAAGCTTGCTTTCGTCTATATCGCTGGTGACAACGCGCAGTTCGCAGCTCTTCACAACGAACACCAGCATTGCCGCAATAACGCCGATAACAATTGCAATGGTAAGGTCGAACACAACAGTCGCAACCATGGTTATAACATACTGAAGTATAGAGGACTTGAATTTCTTCTTGAAAATAGACTTTATTGCAGGCCACTCGTTCATTCTGAATGCCGTTACCATAAGCACTCCCGCGAGCGCCGCCAGCGGAATGCGCTTCATAACGCCGCCGAGCAGGAACATCGAAAGTATCAGAACAATAGAATGGAACACGCTTACAAGTCTTGTCTTTCCGCCGGACTTTATCGCAACGGAGGTTCTGGCAATTGCCGCCGTGGCGGGGACGCCGCCCAGCAGCGGGATTATCATGTTGCCGATACCCTGCGCGATAAGCTCGCGCTGTGCGTCTAGGGTCTCACCCTTCATCTTGCCCGCAGACGCGCCGCAGAGCAGGCTCTCTATCATACCCAGCGCAGCAATGGATACCGCGGGGATGATAAGGCTGGTGATGTGCTCGAGGTCAAAGCCGCTCTTGATGATGGAGCCGTCCGTAACAAGGCTCTGAGGGATAGCGCCGACCTCTTTTACGGTGCCCTCTTCAAAGAATATCATGTTTACGATAAGCGCCACGATAATGCCGACCAGCGAGGACGGAACAACGGCGTTCCATTTTTTCGGGTAGATTATCATTATAATCACTACCATCGCGCCGAACATTACCGCCAGCCAGTCGGGGTTGAAGCTTCCCGTGCCGTTGAAGTAGGAGGCTATCTTCTGTATCTGATTTTCGCCCACCGATTTTGTGCCGAAGAAGTTGTCTATCTGCCCCAGCGCAATGATTATCGCGATACCGGACGTAAATCCCGTGATAACGGGCGCGGGGAGATAGCTTACAAGCCTGCCGACCTTGCATACAGCGGCAACGATAAGTATCGCGCCGGAAATAAATCCTGCGGTGAGCACGCCCGAAATGCCGTACTGCGCCGAAACGGACAGCAGTATAGCCGCCATCGCGCCCGTCGGGCCGGATATCTGATACGACGCACCCGAAAGCACGCCGATAACGATGCCCGCAACGATCGCGGTGATAAGTCCCGAAGCAGCGTCCGCGCCCGAGCTTACGCCGAATGCCAGCGCAAGCGGAAGCGCTACCGCCGCAACGGTAAGTCCCGCCATAAGATCCTGCGAGAGGGTCTTGCCGTTGTAGCCCCTGAACTCGTTCTTTAAATCGGATAGGTATTTCTTAAACATTTCCAAACCTCGTTTTTACGGGCGCACTGCGCCCTTATTTTTTCACAAACAAACATATTAATTATAAACCTATCCATGATAATTGTCAATTACAAGTATCACATAAAATACGGTTGAAAACGAGGTTATTTGTTGGTTATTGCACAAACGGCGCCGCCGCTGTGAAGTTTATGCAGCTTCCGCCTCGGACGAAGCGTCGGAGCCGACGTTCAGAACTCCGAGCGGGTCTACCTTTTCGGGGATAAGGTCGTACATATCGTTCGTTGCCTTTTCGGTGAGGTCATAGCGGTACCATGTCATATCATCCTGCGTCTGCATCCACACCATAACGCCCTGCCAGCCGTTGTCATACGCGGATTTGTACTTCTCGGTGAGGGTCATGCCGCATTCCTTTTCGTCGTCGTTGCTGGTTTCGCCGATAAGGCAGGGCTTGTCGGTGTCGATACCGAACTCCTCGGGGGTAACGTTAAACGGGAAACCGAAGTACGGCTTTTCCCACATATAGTAATGCGTGCTGTAGAAATCCACCGTTGCGTTGTCAAGACCCGTAAGCTCCTTGAGATAATCGTCGGCGATCTTATCGCCCTCGTACTTTGCGGAGTTGTACTTTACAATACCCATGCCGACTGTAACGGGCGTCGAGCAGGTGTCATGGATAACGGACGCGCACTTTCCGAAGAAATAGCTGAGGTCGTCCCAGCCTATCTGACCGCACTCGTCGTTTTCATGCACCCAGTCCGGCTCGTTCATGATATCAATGGAGAAGAGGTACTTTTCCTCGCCGAAGCGCTCGCAGAACTCCTTGACATACTTCTCAGCAAAGCTGTCGCAGCCCTCCTTGTTGGTTATCATGCCGCGGAAATTCTCCCCGACGGTACCCGAGCTCTTGAAGTGGTCGAACGAAAGCAGCGTCGCCATAACATATACATGATGCTTCTCGGCGATCTCGAACAGCTTCGCAACGTCGTCCCAGTGGTTGCTGTTTATGCCCTTTACAACGACGTTTCCGTCCTCGCCCTGCTTGAACTGGACTGTTCCGCCGCCGTCGCAGTTGAGCCATATTCTTGTGGCGTTAATGCCGTCGGAAGCAAGCTGCGCGAAAGTGCTGTCCCAGAAATCGTAATCCATGTTGCCGATGAAATCGTTCCATCTGTGCCACGGAGTGTTAACGCCGTTTATCCAAAGCTCCTTGCCGTCTACCATGAACTTGTTGCCCTCAATATAAACCTTGGCGTTAAGGTTTTCGGCGGTATCCTCAACAACGGAGGATGTATCATCGGAAACGGTCGCATCGGAGGACGCACCGTTCTTTGCGCAGCCCGAAGAAAGCAGCATTGCAGCAGTAAGGACTGCCGCGGTCATCTTCTTAAAACAATTTTTCATTCTGTTACCTCTCATATTTCTGCAATAAGTGCCGAGCAGCCGCCCATAACAGCCGTGCCGCCGTTTACATCAACATCGCCCACGGTATAGAGCACTTTCTTGGCGTCGCATTCAACGAACTCGCTCTGCGCCGAGGGATTTATCACAACCATAACGCGCTGACCCTCGCCCTCGCGGATGTAGGACATCGGGTAGCCGTCGGACAGCCATGTTATGCTTCCGCGGCTTTGCAGTGCGGGGTTTGCCTGCCTTACGGCGATAAGGCGCTTTACTTCGGAATATACCGAGTTTTCTTCCGCCATTTCCGCCTGCGCGTTGATGGTTTTGTATTCCTCATGAATGGGGATATAGAGCTTATCGGCTCTCGCGGAGGAAAATCCTGCGTTAAGCCCGCCGCTCCACTGCATGGGCGAGCGGGAGCCTGTCCTGCCGTATCCGCCCTCGACGGAGGTCAGCCCCTCGACATACTTCATGCCGAGCTCATCGCCGTAATAGATGAACGGCGCGCCGGGCATCGTCAGCAGGAATGTAAACGCAGTCTTTATCTCGTCGGTGTCAAGATGGCGCGCAAGGCGATCCATGTCGTGGTTGCCCGAGGGGATGCAGATAAGTCCCTTGCCGTCGGTCTTTTCGTAGTTTTCCTTGTATTTCGCGATGAACTCTGCGGCGCTTCCCTTTCCCTTTTTGGAGAAGTAGGGCTTGGCACAGCGGAAAAGATCCATATAATGTGACGGACCGAAGTGCAGCAGGAAGTCCATATGGAAGCCGCCAAGCAGCGACTTGTCAGGCTCGCCCCACTCGGAAACCATCGCGGCGTTCGGGTATTCTTCATCAAGGAACGCGCGGAAATCCTGCCACAGCGCAACGGTGCCCTTTCCGTCGGGATCGTTCTTCACCAGCGAACCCGCCATATCCACGCGGAAGCCGTCGCAGCCCGCATTCAGCCAGAAACGCATAACATCTTTCATAGCCTCGCGGGTCGCAAGAGGACCGGGCGCGTCCATGGGCTGCTGCCACGGGCGCTCTGCCTTATAATAGCCGTAATTCAGCGCAGGCTGCATGGAGAAGAAATTCAGCGCCGCGCTGCCGTCACGCTGCGACATTCCGCGCAGGCATGGCAGTGAGCCTGTATCTTCCCAGATGGAGTCGGACCATATGTAGCGGTCGGAATACTCGTTGCGCTCGGGCTTGGAGGACTCGACGAACCACTCATGCTTCGAGGAAGTGTGCCCCGGCACAAGGTCGAGGATAACGTGCATTCCGCGCTTGTGCACTTCGTCGAAAACTCTTATAAGGTCTTCGTTGGTGCCGTACCGCGGCGCGACAGTGCAGTAATCCTGCACATCGTATCCCGCGTCGCCGAAAGGCGAAAGGAAGCACGGGTTTATCCATATCGCATTGCAGCCAAGCTCCTTTATGTAGTCAAGCTTTTCGATGATGCCGTTGAAATCTCCTATGCCGTCCGCATTTGTATCGCGGAAGCTCTGCGGGTATATTTCATAGAACACCGCGTTGTCCAGCCAGGGGACGTTGTTTTTCTTATCCATAAAAAACCTCCGATATATTTTTGAGCCAAACAATAAAAATTCAGCTCATAATCAGCAAAAATTTTATCCGCCAGTTGTATTTTAACATATAAAAGACATAATATCAATAGAATTTTAACAAAAAAGATTAAAGAAAGACATATTATTTAGTATTTTTTACCATGGAAGTAC
>CAVIFG010000136.1:957-5975 GCA_963641955.1 Escherichia coli | reverse complement strand
GCTCTTGCTTTTTGTTCAGATTTATGGTATACTTCAATTATATTACTTATCCAACCGGCTTAGTAATTCCTTTTTATTTATCGAACAGGAGTGTTTATATGGACGTTTTTGCGGAACAGCTTGTTAAAAAAAATAAAACTTCGGCTGATTATATAAAGATGGGCGGCATTGCTGCGGGCGCGGTGGTGCTGGCTTCAGTGTTTATGTTCCTTGCGATGACAGTGCTTTTCAGCTTTGTTATCCCCGCGGTGCTGGTGCTTTTCCTCGGAGTATGGTTCATCGGCAACACCAACGTCGAGTACGAATACATCATAACCAACAACGAAATGGATATTGACAAGATCATCGGCAAGCGCAAGCGCAAGAGAATGATAACCGTGGATCTCTCCAAGGGCGAGGACTTCGCGGTATATCCCCCCGATGAAGCCGTAAAGGCGGACGCCACCGTACACGCCTCCAGCGGACTTGAAACCGACGCACATTACCTTGTCGTAAAGCATCAGGACTACGGCACGGTCAACGTGATATTCAACCCCAACGAAAAAGTAAGGGAGGCAATTATGCAGGAGCTTCCCAATTCGCTCCGCATAAAAATCAAACATAATGTCAAGTAACATCTTCGTAAGGACAGGAACCGCCATCATCGAGATCGACCGTATCAAGAAAGTCTGCCGTAATAAACGGTTTCTTTCCGAATATTTCTCTGCGGATGAAATACGCTTCTTTGTTAAGCACAAGCTGAACCCCGATCTTATCGCAGAGAACTACTGCGCGAAGATTGCATTTGCAAAGGCGATAGGAACAGGCATGAGAGTTGTGCGGGCGCAGGACATAACCGTTCTTCGGGACAGGCTCGGTTCCCCGCTTATTATCACGACAGGCTATGCAAAAATGCTCGAGCAGCGCGAGGATTTCGTTTTTAACGTTTCCGTCGCCCACTGCAAGAAATACGCTACCGCAAGCGTTATCATCAACAAATAATCGGGCAGCACCGCAGAATATCACCGCGGTGCTGTTTCTGTGTTACAAGGAGGTGCGCCATGAAAAGAATAGTACTGGGAATGACCGCGCACGTTGACTCGGGCAAAACTACCCTCGCGGAGGCGATGCTGTTCAGCTCCGGCGGGATAAGGAAACTCGGCCGCGTTGATCACGGCGACGCATTCCTCGATACCGACCCACTGGAGCGTTCAAGGGGAATTACTATTTTTTCGAAGCAGGCGCTGCTCCGCACGGATAATTGCGAGTTCACACTGCTTGACACCCCGGGACACGTCGATTTTGCGGCGGAAACGGAGCGCGCACTGTCCGTGCTGGACTGCGCCGTGCTCGTCATCAGCGGCACGGACGGCGTACAGAGCCACACGGAAACCATCTGGCGTATGCTGAAGCGCTTCGGGGTGCCTGTTTTCATTTTTATAAACAAGATGGATATTTCTTTGCTGGAGCGCTCTTCCCTGCTTGCCGAACTGAAGAAAAAGCTTGACGCAGGCTGTACGGATTTCTCCGATGAAAGCGCGCTTTCGGAGCATTCAGCGGAATGCGACGAAGAATGCATGAACGCTTTCCTTGAAAGTGGAAAAGTATCCGACGAAATGATATCCTCCGCGATAATGCGGCGGAGCATTTTTCCCGTGTGCTTCGGCTCGGCGCTGAAGTTAAAGGGTGTGGACGAGTTTCTTTCCGTGCTTGATAAATACGCCCCCGAGCCGCACCGCAGCGAGGAATTTGCCGCGCGGGTGTTCAAGATATCCGAGGAAAACGGCGCGCGCCTTACGCATATAAAGATCGACGGCGGAACGCTTAAAGTCCGCACGGCGATAGACAGCGCCGCTCCCTCCGAGAAAATAAATCAGATAAGAATATACTCCGGCGCGAAATTCACCACAGTTGAGGAAATTCCCGCGGGAACAGTTTGCGCCGTTACGGGGCTTACGCGCACATACAGCGGGCAGGGACTCGGCGAGGCGGCAAACACAGGCGCGCCGCTGATGGAGCCTGTGCTAAGCTACAAGCTGATTCTCCCCGACGGCACGGATATTCCCACCGCGCTTACAAAGCTTCGCAGGCTGGAAGAAGAGGACCCGCAGCTTCGCATAACATGGTCGGAGCAGCTTAAAGAAATACACGTCAGCCTTATGGGCGATATCCAGCTTGAGGTGCTGAAGAGCGTTGTTGCGGAGCGCTTCGGAATGGACATTGAGTTTGACGAGGGCAGCATCTCTTACAAGGAAACCATCGCCGCGCCTGTTGTAGGCGTGGGGCATTACGAGCCGCTAAAACATTACGCGGAGGTGCACCTGCTGCTTGAACCTGCGGAGCGCGGAAGCGGAATGCACTTTGCCGCCGACTGCCGCAAGGATGACCTTGACATCAACTGGCAGCGGCTGATACTTACCCATCTTGAAGAAAAACAGCACATCGGCGTATTGACAGGCTCGCCTATAACCGACATGAAAATAACCGTTGTTGCTGGTCGCGCACATATAAAGCACACCGAGGGCGGCGACTTCCGTCAGGCGACATACCGCGCCGTTCGGCAGGGACTTGCAAGCGCGCAGTCCGTACTGCTGGAGCCGTATTATGATTTTTCGCTGGAGGTGCCGAGCGACTGCGTAGGCCGTGCAATGACAGATTTACAGCGCATGGGCGCGGATTTCGACCAGCCCGAACACTCCGCGGAAAGCGCCGTAATTCACGGAAGCTGCCCCGTATCGGAAATGCGGGGATATCACCGCGAGGTGATAGGCTACACCCGCGGCAAGGGGCGGCTGTCATGCATTCCGAAAGGGTATTTCCCCTGCCATAACGCCGAAGAAGTCATCGCGCGGATAGGTTACGATTTTGAAGCGGACACAGACAACTCCGCCGACAGCGTGTTCTGCTCGCACGGCGCAGGATATCTTGTAAAGTGGGACGAAGCGCCGAGCCGTATGCACACGGACAGTGGTCTGCGCTTTGGCGGCGAACCGCAGGATGTTGCCGAAAATCAGCCCCGCCGCACCGTCAATTCCTACAAGGAGCGCCGCGCTTCCGACGAAGAGTTGATGGCAATTTTCGAGCGGACATACGGCAAGATAAACCGCGACGAACACTCCGCCATGCGGCGGGAAAAACAGCCGCAGGCAGCGAAGATACCCAAGCTCCCTATCCCGCCGAAAGGCCCCGAATATCTCCTTGTGGATGGATACAACATAATCTTCGCGTGGGACGAACTGAACGCGCTTGCAAAGGAAAGCCTTGATCTCGCGCGGAACAGGCTTATAAACATTCTGTGCAATTATCAGGGCTTCCGCAGAAACAACGTTATTCTTGTATTCGATGCGTACAAGGTCAAGGGAAACCACCGCGAGGTGGAAACAGTGAACAACATCTCCGTTGTATACACCCGCGAGGCGGAAACCGCGGATATGTACATCGAAAAAACCGCGCACGAGCTTACAAAGAACAACCGCGTCCGCGTGGCGACATCCGACAACACCGAGCAGATAATCGTTATGGGAAGCGGCGCAATAAGGGTTTCTGCGAGCGAATTCCTCGCCGAGGTGACGGAAACCGAAAAAATGATACGAAACCTTATAGAACAATGATAGAGGTCTGATATGGAAATAAAGCCTATCGCACATATCCGTACGGATTACAAGGGAAAATTCGGAATACCGCGGCAGAGCGGGCTTGTAAGCTCTCTCACGGCGCAGATAGTTTTTCTGCCCGAATACAGGAATCCCGACGCACTCCGCGGGCTTGAGCAGTATTCCCATCTGTGGCTTATATGGGAATTTTCCGAGGTAAAGCGCGGCGGATGGACGCCCACGGTAAGGCCCCCGCGGCTTGGCGGAAACACACGCATGGGCGTTTTTGCAACGCGGTCGCCGTTCCGCCCGAATCCGCTGGGTCTGAGCGTTGTGAAGCTTGAGGGCATTGAAAATACTCAGGACGGCGCGGTGATAAATGTTTCGGGGGCGGATCTTCTCGACGGAACGCCGATTTACGACATCAAGCCGTATCTGCAATATGTCGACAGCATTCCCGACGCTTCAAACGGATTTGCGCTGGCTTCTTCCGAGGGAACGCTTTCCGTAGTTATCCCCGAGGAACATTTGTGTAAAATCCCCGCTGAAAAACGCGAGGGGCTTCGTGACGTGCTTGCACAGGATCCCCGCCCGCAATATCAGCATGAGCCGGAGCGGGTTTATACAATGAGCTTCGGTGATTTTGAAGTTAGCTTCATTGTTGACGGCGGCACGCTCACAGTTACGGATATATCGAAAAGATGAAATAACCCCGTGTATATTGCATACACGGGGTAGTTTTTATTACGTCAGAATTGCTTCGCCTGCGAAAAATCAATGGTCTTGGTAAAGGAATTGTAGAAAATATCAGTGCATTTCTCGGCGGTGAAGAAATACTCGTTCTTGTAGTAAAGCGGCAGGAACGCCCCCCTGTCGATAAGAAGCTGCTCCGCCTGTCGGTAGAGTTCCGCGCTTTCGTCCATGCTTTCGCATTCCTCCGCCCTATTCATAAGGCTCTCGAACTCCGCGCTTGAGAAGCTTCCAAGCCCATTGCTTTTGCGGAAATAATCCATGTATGCCGCGGGGCTGTTGTAGCTTCCGGTAAGCTCGGTAACGGCAATTTCGTAGTCGCCCTTGCTGAGCCGCGACGCGTATTCTGTTTCGCCGAGCACCTCGACCACGCAGTAAAAACCAAATTCCCTCTGCCATTCCTGCATCATATACGAAACGGCTTCTGCGGCTGTGTCATTCGGCACGATCACTCTTGCGCCTGTGAAAAGGCTCCTGTCGAGGTCGCCTTTCACGCTGTTGAAAAGCTTTCGCGCCTTATCGGCGTTATAATCCGGGGTCATTTCCGAGTCGACAAGCTCGCGGTAGCTCTTGTCGAGCATGGAAACCTCGGCGGGGACTATCGCTGTGGCGGGGGTGTAGCCGCCTATCGCTTCGGAAATGGCGTTCCTGTCGGCAAGCAGTATCAGCGCCTTTACGAAATCCTCATGCTTGAAC
>CAVIFG010000136.1:0-947 GCA_963641955.1 Escherichia coli | reverse complement strand
GTTCTGTTGAACACCGCGCCTACGGTGATGTTGCTGTATTCTGTGCAGGTGAATTTTCCCGTGATAAGCGGCGCTTCCTCATCCGAAACCGCAATGCAGCTGGTTGTGCCGACAAGAAAATCATCCGTGAACTGCCCGTCCTCTTCGATGAAGAAATTCAGCCCCGACGGATATATCTGCCGTGCGGCGCTGTTTTTGGAATTTCTTCGCAGGATAAGGTTGTTGGTGTCAGTTATGCTGTACGGGTCGTAGTCCCACGACTTGATGTAAAACGCGCCGTTGGACGGCGTGCACTCGGCGGAAAAACCGTATTTCCCCTGCGATGAAGTGAAAAATTCCTCGTTGCAGGGCATGGCGGGAGGCTCGGTAAGCAGGGTGAGAAAACGTATATTCGGATACTCCAGCGTTATCTCCAGCTCAAAATCCCCCAGCGCTTTCACGCCGATGACTGACGGATCCTTTATCGCGTTGTTATACACCGCGCGGGAATTTTTTATACAGAAATATTCCTCGGCGCGCGGCGCGTTGGTTTCCGGGAGGAATAACCGCTGAAACCCATAGACGAAATCCTGCGCGGTGCACTGCCGCTCGAATTCCCTGCCGTCCGTCCAGTAAACGTCCTGCCTTAGCTTAAAGGTGTATTTCGATCCGTCATCGGACACTATGTAATCGCTCGCCACGCCCTCCGACAGCGAGCCATCCGGCTGAAGCGTCAGCAGACCCATGAAAACATTTCCGATTATCAGCTCGGAATTTCTGTCGTCTGCAAGCTGCGGGTCGAGGGTTGCGGGGTTGTATGCAATGTCGTATTTGAAAATATAGCCGCTGCCGTCATCATCGCGGCACGCTGTCGTTGTTAGAAGCACCATGCACGCCGAAACTGCCGCTGCGGTTTTTTTGAAGATGTTTATGAAAATCGCCCCTTAAACGTAGTATATTGATAATAG
>CAVIFG010000135.1:0-6085 GCA_963641955.1 Escherichia coli | reverse complement strand
TCCCAGTACCCCGGAATGGGCGCGGAGCTTGCGGAAAAGTATTCCGCGGCAAAGACGATACTCGAGTGCGGCTCGGACATCATGGGCTTTGACGTACTGAAGAAGCTCACCGATTCCACCCCCGAGGAGCTTGCGCAGACCCGTCTGTCCCAGCCCGCGATATTCACAACTTCCCTCATCGCGCTGACCGCTGCCCGTGAAAACGGCATTGACAACTGTGCCGTTGCAGGACATTCCCTCGGTGAATATGCGGCAATGTACGCTTCCGGAATGCTGACCCTTGAGGACGCATACAAGGCGATAAAGCTCCGCAGCGAGGCAATGGCAAAGGCTGCCGAAAGCACAGGCGGCGCCATGGCTGCCGTTATCGGCTGCGACAACGAAACCATCGACAAGGTTTGCGCCGAAACCGACGGCTTCGTTGCCCCCGCAAACTACAACTCCCCCGTGCAGACCGTTATCGCCGGCGAAAGCGCAGCCATCGACGCTGCCGTTGCAAAGTTCGGCGAACTCGGCAAGCGCTGCGTTAAGCTTGCGGTTTCCGCGGCTTTCCACACAAAGCTTATGCAGTCCGCGGCGGACGAATTCAAGGCGGCGATAAGCGGCTTCACATTCAACAAGCCCAACTGCGATTTCTACGCAAACCTCTACGGCAAAAAGCTGGATGACTTCTCAGATATGCCCTCCTACCTCGCGGCGCACATCTGCTCCCCCGTTAAATTCGTGGACGAGCTGAACGCCATGAACGAAGCGGGCATCGACGCATATGTTGAACTCGGCCCGAACAAGGTGCTGACAGGTCTTGTAAAGAAAACATTCCGCGGCGCGAATGCAGTCAACATTGAAAACAACGACACGCTTGAAAAGGCGCTTGCCGCTCTCAAGGGTTAAGGAGGAACAGTCATGCGCAAATTCGGTCTTATCGGTCATCCCCTCGGACACTCCCTTTCCCCGCAGATACACACCCGCCTGTTTGAACTGAGCGGCGAAACTGTGGATTATCAGCTCTACGACATCGCCCCCGAAGAACTGAAAAACAAGTTTGATTTCCTTTCCACCCTCGACGGCTTCAACATAACCATTCCGCACAAGGTCGGCATAATCGACTACTGCGACAAGCTTTCCGACGGCGCGCAGCGCTACCGCTCCGTAAACTGCGTCAGCAACGGCGAAATCAAGATGGGATACAACACCGACGTGCTCGGCTTTACAAAATCCATTGATATGCTCGGGGCTTCGCTTAATTCCAACGTGCTTCTTATCGGCTGCGGCGGCGTAGGAAGAATGATGGCGATAGAAACCGCCCTCGAGGGCGGAAACCTCACCATCGCGGCGCTCCCCTCCGACAAGGCTCTTGCGGAGGAAGTTGTAAATGAGATACGCGCCCTCAAGCCCGACGCAAAGGTAAACATCGCGTTCATCAGCGGCGCGGCTCTTTCTGCGGCTGACCTCGGCGGCGCAAGGTTCGACCTGCTCGTCAATGCCTGCCCCGTTGGTATGTATCCCAAGGTGGACAGAATGCCCTGCGAGCCGGCTGTGCTGGACGGCGTGAAGTTCGTATTCGACGCGGTTTATAACCCCAACGTCACCCTGCTTGCAAAGACCGCCCGCGAAAAGGGCGCAAAGGCAATGACCGGCATGGCAATGCTGGTGCTTCAGGCAGTGGCGGCGCACGAGCTCTGGGACAACGCTTCCTATAATAAGAACGATATCGACAAGCTTATCGCCGATATGGAGGCGCTGGTATGAGTTCGGTATATCTCTGCGGCTTCATGGGCTGCGGCAAAAGCCACATCGGGCGCCAGCTTGCAACGGCAATGGGAAGAAAATTCGTCGACCTCGACAAGGTAATCGTCGACGGCGAGAAAATGTCCATCCCCGAAATATTCGAGAAATTCGGCGAGCCGCACTTCCGCACCCTCGAGGCGAAATACATACGCGAGCTTTCCGACGGATATATCGTCGCGACGGGCGGCGGCGCGCTCATAAACGACGAAACAGCGGCATTCGCGCGGAAAAGCGGACTGACCGTGTACATCAACGCTTCGTTTGAAACCTGCTACGAGCGCATAAAGGGCGATACCAACCGTCCGCTGGTAATGAACAACACCCCCGAAAAGCTTCGGGAGCTGTACAACACCCGCGCGGCGATATACCGCAGGAATTCCGAGTGCATGGTAAACGGCAACGCCCGCGATACGATAATCGTTGACGAGATAGCAAAGCTTGCCGATTATTACGAAAAGAACGGCCATATAAATTAAGGATCAGACATGATAATAAAAAACGTTAAAATTTACACCATGGCGGAGCAGGACATCGAAAATGGCTTCGTCCGCGTTGCGGGGGGAGTTTTCACGGAAATAGGCCGCATGGAGGACTATATCCCCACCGACGCCGACGAGGAAGTTATCGACGGAAAGGGCGCGGCAATGTACCCCGGCTTCGTCGACGCGCACTGCCATATCGGAATGTGGGAGGACAGCCTGTGCTTTGAGGGCGAGGACGGCAACGAGGACACCGACCCATCCACCCCGCACCTCCGCGCCATCGACAGCATCAACCCCATGGACCGCTGCTACACCGACGCGGTGCAGGCGGGCGTTACCTCCGTCTGCACGGGAGTGGGAAGCGCGAACCCCATAGGCGGCAGCTTTATAATAATGAAGACCTACGGTTCCAAGCGCGTGGACAAACTTATTGTAAAATCCCCCTGCGCGATAAAATTCGCCCTCGGCGAGAACCCCAAAAACACCTACAACGACCGCGACGAAACCCCCGTGACCCGCATGGCGACTGCCGCGATAATCCGCGAGCAGCTCACCAAGGCGCTGCGCTATAAATCCGACCTTGAGGAATACCACAGGCTCAAGGGCACCGAGGACGAGGTTTCCATGCCCGATTTCGACGCGAAGTGCGAGGCGCTTCTCCCGCTGTTCAACGAAAAGGACAAGCTCAAGGCGCATTTCCACTGCCACCGCGCCGACGATATCTTCACGGCGATAAGGCTGTCCAAGGAATTCGGGCTGGATTATGTGCTTATCCACTGCACCGACGGCGCGGTAATTGCGGACGAGCTTGCCGAGGATAACCCCGCCGTTGTTGTGGGACCGCTCTTCGGCGACAGGGGCAAGCCCGAGCTGCACAACCACGACATTTCCACCCCGGCGGTGCTGAAGAAAAACGGCATCAAATTCGCCATCTGCACCGACCATCCTGAAACGCCTATACAGTATCTCCCCCTCACAGCGGCGCTCGCCGTAAGGGGCGGACTGGACAGGGACACCGCCCTGCGCGCCATCACCATAAACGCCGCGGAAATAATCGGCGTGGAGGACAGGATAGGCTCCATCGAAACAGGAAAGGACGCGGATTTCTCGCTTTTCGTCGGCGACCCGCTGGACCTCACGGTAACTCCGTCGCTGGTGGCGGTAAACGGAAACATCGTATTTGGAAAGGAATGACACCATGCGTGAAATAAAGGCAGAAGAAATAACCGCCGCCGTCGCAAAGCTCTGTGTTGACGCAAACCTGCGCCTGCCCGACGGCATGAAGGAATGTATAACAAAGAGCGCCGCCTGCGAAAAGAGCGAGCTCTGCAAGAGCGTGCTCGGCGACATCGCCGCGAATATCGACTGCGCCGACGAGCTTGGCGTGCCGATTTGCCAGGACACAGGCATGGCGGTCATTTTTGCGGAGATAGGTCAGGATGTGCACATTGTCGGCGGCGCATTTGAGGACGCCGTGAATGCGGGCGTTGCACAGGGCTACGTTGATGGCAGGCTGCGCCTGAGCATAGTCGGCGACCCGCTTGAGCGCAAGAACACCGGCAACAACACCCCCGCCGTTATCCACACAAGAATAGTCCCCGGGGACAAAATTTCACTGATGGCGGCGCCCAAGGGCTTCGGCAGCGAAAACATGAGCCGCCTTAAAATGTTCACGCCCTCCGCTTCCAAGCAGGATATCGTGAATTTCGTCACCGAAACCGTTTCCCTTGCGGGAAGCAACCCCTGCCCGCCCATCGTTGTCGGTGTGGGGATAGGCGGCGACTTTGAATACAGCGCCCTGCTCGCGAAAAAGGCGCTCTGCCGCGACCTTGCGATAAGAAACCCCGACCCTGTATACGCGGAGCTGGAGCAGCAGATGCTCGACAGCATAAACCGCCTCGGCATAGGCGCACAGGGCTTCGGCGGCACTGTTACCGCGCTGTATGTTAATATTGAGAAGTCCGCGACGCACATCGCGGGACTGCCCGTGGCGGTCAACATCGGCTGCCATGTTACACGTCATGCCCATACTGTAATTTAAAAAAATTTTGCAACCTTTTTCACTTCTGTTCGGTATTACTTATGAATTGACAATTCTGCCGCGGCGGTTTCTCCACCGCTGCGGCTTTACGGAGATTATAAGCTTATGGACACAATGACACTCAAAGCGGGCGAAAGCTTTGACAGCATTATGGAATTTTATATGCCGATGGTGTATCGAATCGCTTTCACGCGGCTCGGAAACCGCACCGACGCCGAGGATATCACGCAGGATGTTTTCGTGCGGCTGTTCAAGTCGGGCGGAATTTTCGAGAGCGAGGAGCATCGGAAGGCGTGGCTGATACGCTGCACCATAAACTGCATAAAGAGTTTTGCGGCGTCCGCGTGGTTTCGCCACCGCGCAAGCGACGCAGGGCTTGAAAATATGTGCGAGGAAGAGCTTTCCACGGGAATTGCCGCCGCATCGGCGGGCTTCACCGAGCAGAGCGACCGCAAAAACGCCGTCGCCGCCGCGGTGATGAAGCTCCCGCCAAAGTACCGCACTGTTATCCATTTGTTTTATTTCGAGGATATGTCGATATCCGATATATCGCGCGCCATCTCCGTAAAGGAGAGCACGGTGAAGTCACAATTAAGCCGTGCGCGCGATATGCTTAAGCCAATGCTGGAGGAGGTGGATTTCTGATGGAATTCGGCAAGGAATACAAAAAGGCAGCTCAGGACATCTCACCCGACCGCGCCGCAATCGACAGAATGAAAGCCAACGTTATGGCTGAGGTAAACAAGCGCAAAAAGCCGCTCCCGCTGGGTAAAATCGCAGTTTCCTGCGGCTCCGTCGCAGCCTGCGCGGCAATAGTCATCACCGCCGCAGTTCTTATCCCCCATACCGACACGAGCAACATGACAGCGGGCACATTTGATTCTTCTACCGCCGCAAGCGAAGCGATCAGCAATGAAATCGGCTATGACACCGCAGCCGACGCTGATTTTGATATCGAAATTGATGATAATGATGATATAGCCGAGGACGCCACTGCCGATGACAAGAGCTACTCAAACGAAATAACCGCCGACACCGCCGTTGATACAGTACCCAAGCCTGACTACGCTGCACCCACAGAAAACGAAGAAATCATAGAAGATGTCATAGAAGACGGCGCCGCGGATGAAGAGGAAATCGCTGAACCTGACGAAGATGATATTGATCTGCCCAACCCCGCCATCGGCGACGATTCCGGCAATTATGACGGCGGCAAGTCCGACAGCGTTGCCAACGTAACCACCGACGATGAAACCGGCGAGACTATAGATGATGAGGTTATTGATGAAGATATCTGCGATGATACCGCGGATGATGATATAGCGGACGATGCGGCAGACGATATGTGGAACGATGAAGTATGGGACGATACGGACGACGACATAGGCACAGACGGAATCGACGAGGACGTTCCCGATAATGACACGGGGGACGACATGGCTGACGATGATGTTTATGACTTCGACGACAGCGCAGACTATGACGACGAAACAGATGACAGCTTTGATGACGCCGACTACGATGACGCAACGGACGACAGCTTTGACGACAGCGACTATGACCCATACAACGACCCCGCAAACATAAAGGCAAAATTCTCCGCGGACGGAAATACGCTGGTACTGCTTCTGCCCGACGGCACAAAACTAAAGTACGAACGTTCCCACGGGATCACGCACTACCCGAGATACAACACTCCATATGAATATATTTACACGTCGGACAATACCGGCTATATGATCCAGCGCAGGGACGAATATCTATGGACATACAC
>CAVIFG010000134.1:0-6152 GCA_963641955.1 Escherichia coli | reverse complement strand
GTATTATCATGCGGCAGTTTCTGCCAAACGTGAAATACATTATAATGTAAACAAGGAGTTGTTTGTAAAATGACCATTTTTTATAATTTCGAAGGAAAAATGTATATAAATATCACCAACGGCTGTCCGTGCAGATGCGTTTTCTGCATAAGAAACAACGGCGACAGCGTGTATGATAACGACAGCCTCTGGCTCGAGCATGAGCCGGATTTCGAGGAGATAAAGGCGGCGTACGAAGCTTTCGACAAGACAGGCATGACCGACGCTGTTTTCTGCGGCTTCGGCGAGCCTACCGTGCGGGCGGATATGCTGGTGAAAACCGCCGAGTATATCAAGCAGCGCAGCGGCATGAAGATACGCCTTAACACCAACGGACTTGTAAGGCTCATCCACCCCGATTTTGACATAAACCGCTTCAAGGGGCTTATCGACGCGGTTTCCATCAGCCTTAACGCCCCCGACGCGAAGCGCTACAACGAGGTGACCCGCCCCAGCTTCGGCGAGAAATCCTTTGACGCGATGATAGATTTCGCGCTGGATATGAAGAAAATATGCCCCAAAGTAGGATTTACCGTGGTCGATGTTATCTCCGAGGAGGAGATCGAAAAGTGCCGCCAGATCTCCGAGGAGCTTCAGATCCCGCTGAGAGTGCGCACCTATATCACCGACAACGAAAGCTACACATAATGCGGATTTTAGGGATAGACCCGGGTTACGCGATAGTCGGATACGGCGTGCTGGATTACGACAATGTTGCTTTCAAAACGATAAATTACGGCGCGATAACCACCGCCCCCGAAACCTCGTTTGACAGGCGCCTTGCCGAAATTTACGATGATATGTGCAGCATACTTGATATGTTCAAGCCCGACTGCATGAGCATAGAAAAGCTGTATTTCAACACCAACATAACCACGGGAATAGACGTTGCGCAGGCGCGCGGAGTTACCATGCTCGCGGCGGCGCAGCGCGGAATACCGATATACGAATACACCCCGCTGCAGGTAAAGGTGGCGGTTACGGGCTACGGCAGGGCAGAAAAGCACCAGATGCAGGAGATGACCAAAAACATCCTCCGCCTTAAAGCCGTTCCCAAGCCCGACGACACCGCGGACGCGCTCGCCATTGCGATATGCCATGGGCATACCGGCGGCTCGCGGCTGGCGGGGATACAGGAAAGTCTGAAAGGAAAAACAACATGATATACAGTGTGCGCGGAGAGCTCGTCCACACCGAGCCGAGCCTTGCCGTGATAGAATGCAATGGAGTAGGCTATGCCTGCCGCACCACGGCGAATACCCTCGCGAAGATACGCGGCGGCGGAGAGGTAAAGCTCTTCACCTATCTCCATATTACCGAAAATGCAATTGATCTTTTCGGTTTCGCGGACAGCGGCGAGCTTCAGTGCTTCAAGCAGCTTATTTCCGTTTCGGGAGTAGGCCCCAAGGCGGCGCTTTCGATTTTGTCGGATATAACCCCGTCGAAGCTTGCGCTGTGCATTGCGACCGGGGACAGCAAAACCCTTACTAAGTCCCCGGGAATCGGCGCAAAAATAGCGCAGAGGATAGTGCTGGAGCTGAAAGACAAGGTCGCAAAGGAGCAGCGTGTTTCCGCGCAGGAATTTGCAGGCGCGGCTTCCCCCGTCCCCGCGGGCAACGCGGTGCAGGAGGCGCTGAATGCCCTTGCGGTGCTTGGGTTTGCCCCGGTGCAGGCGCAGGCGGCTTTGCAGGGCGCGGACGCTTCCATGTCCGTGGAGGAGCTTATAAAATTTGCACTGAAAAATCTCGGATAAAAGGAGATTTACAACTTGAACAAAAACAGAAATTCGGGTAATGCATACACCGCATGGTTTATAGTTATAGGCTGTATGGCGGGCGTGCTGTTCTGCGCGCTGCTGCTCTGGTTCACATCCGATGATCTGAGCGACTCGCTTTCCGCAGCCGCGGTGATAGGCGCTGCGGTTGCTGTTGTGGCGCTGTTTGCGGCTATTCAGGTGACGATCGTGCCTTTCTTTAAAATAAGGCGGGCGGCGTTCAAGGCGCTGGGCAGGCACGGCATAACTGTGGTCATGCGGGACAAGACCGCACGCACCTGCTACAAGGGCATAACCGCGCTGATGAAAGGCAACGTCGTTAAGGCGGAGAAGCTGCTGGACGAAGCGCTCAGCCGCTCGGATATACGGCAGAATCAGCTTTTCTGTGTTGAGTGGCTCGGGCATTTGTATGAGGAAACCAACAACCGCCCAAAGCTTAAATGGTGCTACCGCAAGGCGGTGGAGCTTGCCCCCGAAAATCCCGACGCACAGTGCAGGCTTGGGCAGGAATACTACACCGACGGCGTCCTTGACAAATCCATGCACTGCTTTGAGCAGGCGCTTAGATACGACCCGAACAACGGCTATGCATATTACAGCATGGCGAAGATACACATGATCCGCGGCGAGGACGACAAGGCGCAGGAGCTTTTCGACAAGCTGCTTGCCATCAACGAAAGTCATCCGCTGGTTTATGCGGAGCTTGCGATATTTAACGCCATGAAAGGCGACCGCGAAAAATCCGAGGAATACTGCCAGAAGGCTATACTCTGCGGATACAGAGAACCGGAGGCGCTTAACGCAAGGCTGACCGCGATATTTGAATTCGGGCAGGCAAAGAATGTTTCCGAGGAGGATCTGCCGAGGGATTATTACCGCAGGGTAACAAGAGAAGATATAGCAGAAGATGCTGAGAGAGGTGAAGAGAATGCTTGAGATGTCTAACGATGAGCTGGATTTCAACCCCGCAGAGCGGATAGTCGAGCCGTCATTTAATGAAACAGACAGCGATGTCGAGCTTTCGCTGCGCCCTAAAACGCTTGCGGAGTACATCGGGCAGGATAAAGTCAAGGAGAACATGGCGGTGTATATCGAAGCCGCGAAGAAGCGCGGAGAATGCCTTGACCATGTGCTTTTGTACGGCCCTCCCGGACTTGGCAAGACCACCCTCTCCTGCATTATCGCAAACGAGATGGGCGTAAACATCCGCGTTACATCAGGCCCCGCGATAGAAAAAGCCGGCGACCTTGCGGCGCTGCTGACAAATTTGCAGCCGAACGACGTGCTGTTTATCGACGAGATACACCGCCTGCCGCGTCAGGTGGAAGAGGTGCTCTACCCCGCGATGGAGGACTATGTGCTGGATATCGTGATGGGAAACGGCCCTGCGGCGCGTTCGATAAGAATAGACCTGCCGAAATTCACGCTTATAGGCGCGACCACCCGCTCGGGACAGCTTTCCGCGCCGCTCCGCGACAGGTTCGGCGTGGTGCAGCGTCTGGAACTTTACTCGCACGGGCAGCTCTGCGACATCGTACAGCGCTCGGCGGTGATACTCGGCATTCCCTGCACAAAGGACGGCGCGATGGAAGTCGCGAAGCGTTCCCGCGGAACACCCCGTATCGCAAACAGACTGCTGAAAAGAGTGCGCGATTTTGCGGAGGTGCTGGGGGACGGCAAGATAACCCGCGACATCGCAGATATGGCGCTCAAAAAGCTTGAGATAGACGATCTCGGTCTGGACAGCCTTGACAGGCGCTTCCTCGAGATGATGATAAAGGGCTACAACGGCGGCCCCGTGGGGCTTGCAACGCTTGCTTCCGCGCTGAATGAAGAAGCCGTTACCCTCGAGGATGTCTGCGAGCCGTACCTTATGCAGCTTGGCTTCGTGGCAAAGACTCCCCGCGGAAGAATAGCGACATCCCTTGCATACAAGCACCTTGGTTTGCTTCGCGACGGACAGCACACGCTGGACGAATTGTAATAAAAGAACAGGACAACAGAAATGAGATTATCAGACAAATGGCAGGATTACTGCCTTATCGACACTGCGGACGGTGAGCGCCTTGAAAGATGGGGAAACGTTACCCTCATCCGCCCCGACCCGCAGATAATTTGGAAATGCCGCGGGGAGGCTCCCGAGTGGAACACCGCCCACGCGAAATATAACCGCTCCAGTTCAGGCGGCGGTTCGTGGGACTACCGCAGAAAGCTTCCCGAAAGCTGGCAGATAAGCTACGGCGAGCTTAATTTTCTCGTAAAGCCCACGGGCTTCAAGCACACGGGACTGTTCCCTGAGCAGGCGGTCAACTGGGACTACTGCATGAAGGAAATACGCTCTGCGGGGCGCCCGATAAACGTGCTGAACCTTTTCGCATATACCGGCGGAGCAACGCTTGCCTGCGCGGCGGCGGGGGCTTCCGTGTGCCACTGCGACGCGGTCAAGGGCATGGTGGACTGGGCGCGCACCAACGCGAAATTATCGGGATTATCCGACAAGCCCATCCGCTGGATAGTTGACGACGCCGTGAAATTCATCGGACGCGAGATACGCCGCGGCATACGCTACGACGGCATCATCCTCGACCCCCCGAGCTACGGCAGGGGCACAAACGGCGAGATGTGGAAGCTGGAGGACAATATCTACGACCTTATGATGATGGTGACGCAGCTTCTTTCCGACAAGCCGCTTTTCATCCTGCTGAACAGCTATACCACGGGGCTTTCCGCGTCGGTAATGAGCTATCTGCTGCAGATGACAGTAGGACAGAGATTTGATATAGATGTCATTTCCGAAGAGATAGGACTGCCCGTAAAGCAGACGGGAATGGCTCTTCCGTGCGGAAGTACGGCGATCGTTCGATTTAAGTGAGAATTATAAGAGGAAGATAACTTGAGCAATATTATAGAAGTCGAAAACCTGTGCTTCGATTATGTGACGCATGACGACGACGGAAACGTCACCGAGCGCACCGAGGTGCTGAAGGACGTCAGCCTGTCCGTACCAGAGGGGCAGTTCCTTGCCGTACTGGGTCATAACGGCTGCGGCAAATCCACCCTCGCGAAGCATTTCAACGCGATACTCACCCCGACAAGCGGAAAGGTCATTGTGGCGGGAATGGATACCTCCGACGAAAACCTGCTGTTTGATATAAGGCAGACGGTCGGAATGGTGTTCCAGAACCCCGATAATCAGCTTGTCGCAACCATCGTCGAGGAGGACGTGGCATTCGCCCCGGAAAACCTCGGCGTGCCCCCCGAGGAGATACGCCGCCGCGTGGACGACGCTCTGAAGCAGGTGGATATGTATGAATTCCGCGAGCACTCGCCGCACCAGCTTTCGGGCGGACAGAAGCAGCGCGTTGCCATCGCGGGCATAATCGCCATGCAGCCCCGCTGCATAATCATGGACGAGCCCACCGCCATGCTCGACCCCAAGGGCAGGCGAGAGGTCATGAAAACGGTGAAGTACCTCAACAAGGAAAAGGGGATAACCGTTGTCCTCATCACGCATTACATGGACGAAGCCGCGCAGGCTGACCGCGTGGTCGTTATGGACGGCGGAAAGATAATCATGGACGATGTTCCGCGCAGGATATTCTCGCAGGCGGAAAGGCTGCGCGCCGTGGGGCTGGATGTTCCGCAGGTGACGGAGCTGTGCTGTATGCTGCGGGAAAACGGCGTGGATATTTCCAAGGAAATTATTTTCGAGCAGGAGTGCGCCGACGCGATAGCTAAGCTCCCGCTGCTGACGAAAACCGCGGTCATCGAGCCGAAGCCGCCCAAAAAAGACGAGGGCGCAAAGGACATCGTGGCGCAGGTGAAGGATCTCACATACAAATACAGCGTCGGCACGCCGTTCGAGAAAACCGCCGTTGACAACGTGAACCTTGATATCGAGCGGGGAGAGTTCGTCGGAATAATCGGCCATACGGGCAGCGGAAAATCAACGCTTATCCAGCATCTCAACGGGCTTATCAAGCCGACCTCCGGCGAGGTCATTATCGACGGCACGAATATCTGGGACAAGAACGTGAACATCCGCGATATTCGTTTCAAGGTGGGCATAGTGTTCCAGTATTCCGAGCACCAGCTTTTCGAGGAAACCGTCGCAAAGGACATCGCATACGGCCCGACGAATATGGGATTATCTGAAGAGGAGATACAGAAGCGCGTGCACGACGCGGCAAAGGCGATGGACATTGTTCATCTGCTCGACCGTTCGCCGTTCGAGCTTTCGGGCGGACAGCAGCGCAGGGTAGCCCTCGCAGGTGTCCTCGCGATGGAGCCGCAGGTGCTTATTCTCGACGAGCCCGCCGCGGGACTCGACCCCAAGGGC
>CAVIFG010000133.1:0-6203 GCA_963641955.1 Escherichia coli | reverse complement strand
CTATAATTATGCAAACAAAAATAATTGGAGGATATTTATGAGAAAATCAACTGCCGCACTTACTGCGGTCGCTTCCGTGCTTGCCGTGGCGCTTTGCTGCACCTCGGGCATGCTTATCAACAACAGAAAGGAAATGACGAATACACCTGCATCGGAAACGAGCGCAGGCGGCTCGTCCGTGCTTCCGCTGAAGCCCCTTACCGCCAAGGCTGTGGACGATAATCCCTACATGGCGAAGAGCGACGCGAACATACATCACGACTGCTACAACACCGATTCCAGCGACGAGATATTCCCGATAGGGATTTATCCCGAGGTGAACGTTTCCTATGAAAAGCAGAACGCGAACGCTTCTCCCGCGGTATTTTTCGATACATACGGACATTCTGTGGTTCCGCTTCTCGGCGGTATAGCCATCCGCGATATAAATGCTGACAGCGCGCAGACCCTCGGTTATTTCTCGCCGAAGCAGCACGACGGCGGAGGATATGTTATACAAAGCTCCTATTCCTTTGTAGACGAAAGCAACAGGATAGTCTGCCCCACCAGCAACAACCATGTGCTTATGCTGAAGGCAACGGACGAAAACGGAAATGTCCTGCCCGAGTTTGAAAAGGTGCTGGATATCGACATAAAGGCTGCGGCGGAGCAGGCGCTCGGAAAGACTCTGGAGCAGAACCTGCTGTCCGTTGTGTTCGACTACGACGGCAATCTGTGGTTCGCAACAGGCGGATTCAGAATTTACCCCGACAGAAAGCAGACCGGCGCGGTGGGATATATCTCACGCTCGGCGATAGACGATATCCTTAACGGCAGGGAAACCGACCTTTCCAAGGCGGTGTTCGTGTATGAAACCGAGCCCGGCGAGGGCGCGGAGAACGGCATCGCGGCTTCCAAGGACGGCGCGGTAATCCTTACAAACCTGAACTGCTACCTTTTCAAAGCCGACAACGGCGTGAACAAGGTGTGGTGCACGCCTTACGAAAGCAGCGGCGCCAAGGACAGCAGGGAGGGCGCTGCCACCACCGGCGGCGGACTTGCATGGGGAAGCGGCTGCTCCCCGTCGCTGACAAGGGATCTCGTTATGTTCACGGATAACCTCGACCCCGTAAACCTCATCGCGCTTGACATGAAAACGGGAGAAAAGGTTGCAAGTATGCCCGTTATCGACGAGCTGCCCGACGATATGCCCGTGTCCATAGAAAACTCCGCCATCGTATACGACAACGGAAACGGCACTGTCAGCACAATAGTGTGCAACTGGTTCGGCGCGGGAAGCCCCAACCTCGCAAAGCCCGACAGCGACTCTTCCATCCAGAGCTACGAGAACATTTACGACAAAAACTGGCTCACACAGGGCAATGTTATGATCATGCCGGGCGTGGAGCGCGTTGACACCATAAAGACCGACAGCGGCTACGAAATGAAGAGCGTATGGTGCAGGGACGATCTCAGGGATACGTCCATGATGAAGCTTTCCACCGCGACGGGATATATTTACGGCTATGTTCAGGATATCGAAACGGGTATGTGGCAGTACATCGTGCTGGATTTTGAAACGGGCGAAACCGTACTTACGATCGATGTTGCAAACAAGCCCGGATACAACAACATGGCGATAGGAATGTATGCGGGAAACAGCGGAAACGCGCTTTACTGCCCCACGGGATATCTCGAGCTTGTAAGGCTTCAGGACAGATTTGTATACCTGCCCGATATGCCGTACAGAAAGGTTGATCTTGATAAGGCAAACAGAAACGTGCTTTCGCAGGATGAATTTGCCGCCGACGGCGGACAGGGCAGCGTTGCTGGCTGGCTGAACACAGTGACCATTGAAAACGTTCACCCGAAAACCACCGTTGCCATCCGCATGAACGGTCTTTCGGGCAAGGCGGATGAATTCAATCTGTATGCATACGGCGCCGACGGTAAGCTCGCGGAAGTTTCGGATGAAATGTGGAGCATCAAGACCGAGGACGGTTCCGTTCCGACGGAGCTTTCCGCAGAAGAACTGTACGAGGTTCACGTTGTCATAGAGGACGGCGGAGCGGCTGACCTCAGCGAAACCGAAAAGGAGATCAAGCTGTCTGTGGTTCTCGGAAAGTAATACAATGCATGAATAAGTATGAAGTGCTGTCGTTTTTCGACGGCACTTTTTTTGTAACAAAATGGAGATAACAGTCAGTGCAGAGGTTTTTGTGCAAATTCTATTGACATCCGTGTCGAATTGGGGTATATTATATTAGGTATGCTATATTGTTCCGTAAGGAAAAAGGAAGGATAAAAAGGAATAAGATGGACAATATTGTAAGTTTGAAAAATCTTGTGGTAAACTTTGAGGACGGGGAGCAGATACTCCACGGGATAAATCTTGACATCAAGGATAAGGAGTTTGTCACGCTTCTCGGTCCGTCGGGCTGCGGAAAAACCACGACCCTCAGAATTATTGCGGGATTTCTCGAACCGTCGAGCGGCGATGTGTTTTTTGACGGAAAGCGCATAAACGGCGTGCCGCCGCACAAGCGCAATGTAAACACCGTGTTTCAGAGATACGCGCTGTTTCCGCATCTGAATGTTTACGATAATATCGCCTTCGGCCTGCGCGTTAAAAAGACCCAAGAAAAGGAAGTGCTCAAGCGAGTCGGCGAAATGCTGGAGCTTGTCAACCTCAAGGGCTTTGAAAAGCGCTCCGTAAACCGCCTTTCGGGAGGACAGCAGCAGCGTGTTGCCATCGCGCGTGCGCTGGTAAACCGCCCCAAGGTGCTGCTTCTGGATGAGCCGCTGGGCGCCCTCGACCTGAAGCTTCGCAAGGAGATGCAGACCGAGCTGCGCAAGATCCAGCAGGCTCTCGAACTTACATTTGTCTACGTTACACACGATCAGGAGGAAGCCCTCACCATGAGCGACACCGTTGTCGTAATGAACAACGGCAGCATACAGCAGATAGGCTCCCCGACGGATATATACAACGAACCCGTGAACGCATTCGTTGCGGACTTCATCGGCGAAAGCAACATCGTAAACGGAAGTATGCCCCGCGACTGCCTAGTTGAGTTTGCGGGAAAGCAGTTCGAGTGCGTGGACAAGGGATTTTCGCCGAACGAAACCGTCGATGTTGTTATTCGTCCCGAGGATATCAAGATAATCCCCGCCGAGAGCGCAAAGCTCACGGGAATAGTTGAATCCGTGGTATTTAAGGGCGTTCACTACGAAATGATAGTGGACAGCGTTGACCACAAGTGGATGATACATTCCACTAAGCACGCCCCCGTCGGCACGCTGATAGGTATGCACTTCGACCCCGACGATATCCACATTATGAAGAAATCGGAGGTGGACGGCTGATGAAAACAAAGATATTCGCCGCTCCGTATCTTGTGTGGATGATAGTGTTCATACTTGTCCCGCTGATAATGGTGGCAGTGTTCGCGTTCACGACGGATGACGGCGGCTTCACGCTGGACAACATTTCGGACGTCGGGCAGTACGCGAACATTTTCGTGCGGTCGATATGGCTGGCGCTTATCGCAACGGCGATCTGCCTTGTGATGGCGTACCCCGTAAGCTTCATGCTCTCCCGTCTAGAAAAGCACAGACAGGGAACCATGCTGATGATAGTAATGCTTCCCATGTGGATGAACTTCCTGCTCAGAACCTACGCGTGGATGACCCTCCTCGGCAACAACGGCATAATCAACTTCCTGCTGGGTCTAATAGGTCTTGGCCCCGTAAAGCTGATAAACACGCAGGGCGCGGTGGTGCTCGGAATGGTTTATAATTACCTGCCGTTCATGATACTGCCGCTGTATTCCGTGATGGTCAAGATAGACAAGAGCCTTATCGAAGCGGCGTCTGACCTTGGCTGCGGCTCGATGGGCGTGCTTTTCAGGGTCATTGTCCCCCTAAGCGTGCCGGGAATTACCTCGGGTGTAACGATGGTGTTCGTCCCCGCGATATCGACATTTATTATTTCGAGAATGCTCGGCGGCGGCTCCAATCTGCTTATCGGCGACCTTATCGAAATGCAGTTCCTCGGCAATTCCTACAACCCGCACCTCGGAGCGGCAATATCGCTGGTGCTGATGGTCATAATACTTGTTATAATGACGCTGATGAACCAGTTCAGCCCCGACGATCAGGTGCTGATGTAAGGAGGCTCGCATGAAAAAATTCGGAAAGATATACATGGCGCTTGTGCTCATGTTCCTTTATGTTCCAATATTCGTGCTGATAGTATTTTCGTTCAACGAGAGCAAGAGCCGCTCGGTTTTCAGCGGGTTCACATTCGAGTGGTACGAGAAGCTGTTCAGAAACGAGATAATCATTTCCTCGCTTGTCAACACCATCATCATCGCGGTCATCGCCAGCATCGTTTCCACGATACTTGGAACTCTCGCGGCGATAGGCATATACCGCATGAGAAAAGTCCCCAAGGCGGTCATAATGAACATAACAAATATGCCGGTAATCAACCCCGAGATAGTTACGGGCGTTTCGCTGATGCTGCTGTTTGTGTTCTTCGCCGCGAGGATGAACCTCGAATTCGGATTTGTTACGCTGGTAATTGCGCATATCACATTCGATGTGCCGTATGTCATACTTAATGTAATGCCGAAGTTCGGGCAGATGAACCCGCACCTTTATGAAGCCGCGCAGGATCTCGGCTGCGGGCCGTTCAAGGCGTTTGTCAAGGTGGTCCTTCCCGAGATAATGCCGGGTGTCGTAAGCGGATTTCTGATGGCGTTCACCTATTCGCTGGACGATTTCGTTATAAGCTACTTCACCAGCGGCTCGACCTCGCAGACGCTGCCCATAACCATTTATTCCATGACAAGGAGAAAAATTTCCCCCGAGATAAACGCGCTTTCGACGCTTATTTTCGTGGCGGTGGTGCTTATACTTGTTATAAAGAATTTTGTGGAGAGCCGTGCGGCAAGGCGCGGCGGCAAAGGAGATAACGCATGAAAAAACTGAACTTTGCCGCGCTGCTGATGTCCGCGGTGCTTCTGTGCGGCTGCGCGAATACTTCGCCGTCCGATACGGATGCGGATGATACCGAAGAGGAAACCGAGGCGCAGACCCTCACAGTTTCCGACCCGGATTACTACACCCGCTTCAAGGACAACAATATCTCGATAAACGTCTACAACTGGGGCGAGTATATCTCCACGGGCGCGGAAGAGGGCACGCTGAATGTAAACGCGCTGTTCACCGAACTTACGGGAATAAAAGTCAACTACACCAACTATGCCACCAACGAGGAGCTTTACGCAAAGCTGAAAGGCGGCGGAGCAAGCTACGACATCATCATCCCCTCCGATTATATGATAAGCAAGATGATAAAGGAGGGCATGATACAGAAGCTTGATTTCGACAATATCCCGAACTTTTCGTATATCATGGATAATTTCAGAAATCAGGCATACGACCCCACGAATGAATATTCCGTGCCGTATACATGGGGCACCGTGGGGCTTATCTACGACGCTTCCGTGATAGACCTTGACAAGGAGGAGATCGACTGGGATATCCTCTGGAACGAGGATTATGCCGACCAGATACTGATGTTTGATAATCCCCGCGACGCATTCGCCATTGCGGAAATTTCACTGGGGTATTCCCTCAACACCGAGGACAGCGAGGAGCTTCAGAAAGCCGCGGAGCTGCTGAAGCAGCAGAAAAAGGTCGTGCAGGCGTATGTCATGGATGAGGTGTTCGACAAAATGACCGCGGGCGAAGCGCTTATCGCGCCGTATTATGCGGGAGACGCGCTCACCATCCTTGAGGACAATGATTCGCTGGATTACGTCGTACCGAAGAGCGGCACGAACCTCTTTATCGATGCAATGTGCATTCCGACGGGCGCCAAGCAGAAGAAAGCTGCGGAAATGTACATCAACTTCATGTGCGAGCCGGACATCGCGTATTCCAACATTGATTACATCTGCTATTCCACGCCGCATTCCGCCGCATACGAAATGCTGGACGAGGAAGTGCGCGAGAACCCCGTGTCCTATCCCGACGAGGAATTTATCGCTGAAAACACAACGGTTTTCGTAAATCTTTCCGACGAAGCCAACCGCGAAATGCAGAATCTTTGGACGGAGATGAAATCCGCCGAGGAAGAAAGCACCAACAGGCTGCTGGTGCCGATATTCCTTGTGATATGCGTGGGGATTATAATTTTCGTGCTGATAAGGCGG
>CAVIFG010000132.1:1019-6253 GCA_963641955.1 Escherichia coli | reverse complement strand
CTGTGCCGCGGTGGATTTGCCGCTGCCGGAAGCGCCCACCAGCGCGACGGTCTTTCCGGCGGGAATCTTGAATGAGACATGATCCAGCGCCTTTTCTTCAGCGCCTGGATAGCTGAAGGACACGTTTTCAAAGGACACGGAAGCGTCCCTGGGCTGCAGCGGATGCTCTGCTTCCGCCAGAGGTTCCTCTGCCAAAACGCCTTCAATGCGGGTAACCGCGCTCTTGGCCGCCATCAGCTGCTCGCTGGCAAACATGACGCGGCTCATCATCGTGGTGCAGACGGGCGTAAACAGGCTGTAGAATAGGAAGGCTAGCAGCACATCCTGATAAGCGGCCTGACCGGTCAGACCGGAAAGAAGCATGCAGGCCACGGGAATCAGCAGAATGAAGGTTCCGTTCAGCGAGACGTTAAAGCCCGTCAGAGGAATGCGGCATTTCAGCGCGTAGCCCGATGCGTACTTTTCATATTCCTCAATCGCTGCGTGAAAATTCTTGAAGGAATAAACCGTCTGCTGGAACACCTTCACCACGGGAATGCCGCGGATGTACTCCACCGCCTCCTTGTTCATGGTCTCCAGCGCGGTCATGTAGCCCTCCATAAAGTGGGCGTTGTCGCCGCCCATCATCTGCTTCAGGAAAAAGAAGCTGATCGCCATAGGGACAAGGCAGCACAGCCCCAGCCGCCAGTCAAACGTGAAAATCAGCACCAGTACGGCGACAGGCATTACGACAGCGCCCGTGAGGTCGGGCAGCTGATGCGCCAGGAAATCCTCCGTAAGACCCGCGTTGTCGTCGATCACCTTGCGCAGGCGTCCGCTGGCGTTCTGGCTGAAATAGCCAAGCGGCAGTCTGACGATATGGTGCATGGCCGCCTTTCGCATATTGGTCGCCGTGCGGAACGCCGCCAGATGCGAAAAGCACAGCGCGAGAAAATACAGCAGAATGCTCAGCACCGAAAATCCCGCCGCCCACCATGCGTAAGCGGCACTGCCGGCGGCAAGACTGATATCCCCCGCCGCCAGCGCGTCCAGCAGATCGCGCACTACAAACCATATGCAGATAAACGGGAACATGGAAAGCACCGTGCTTAAACCTGCAAGTATCATGCCCAGTACCGTCAGCCAGTGTCGGTTTCCCGCATATGCAAACATTCTGGATATTTCAGATTTCTTTTTCACAAAAAATCCTCCTTTGTTGAAAGCGGCAGAGATCATGCAAATATCCCCGCCGCAATTATTTTTTACTCAGACAGATTTTCGGTGCAGAAAAGCTCAATGCACTTTTCGATCATCGCCTGGTCGTAGTCCGTGGAAATTCCGGAAGCCAGCCAGTAGGCGTAATTACCTGCGTCATACTTTCCCAGCGCTTCAAGGTCGCTGCCGTAGCGGAACTCGATATGATATGTCGTCGCGGAAGTGTCGGGAGCCATGCAGAAGTAAGTAAACTCGCCGGAATCGGCGTCGTCGCTCTCATACTCATAAAGGCCGCGTACATCTTCCATGCCTGCATAATGATATGTATGGGAAAACAGCTCGCTGCCCGCCGCGTCATAGCCCTTGATGATTGACTTTGCGCCGTCGAACTCAAGCTTGCTCAGACCCTCGGTGAAGGAGCAGTCGTAAACGCCGCCGCCATCAGCATAAGCGGCCACAGCCTCCTCGCCGTAAATAGTTCCGGTGACCATGGAAGAAAGCTTGTCAAATGCCGCCTGAGCATTTTCCTCACCCACCAGAGCCGCGCAGTTATCCAGCCAGAGCTGCTCGTACTGACTGTCCAGTATCACGGGCCACAGCTCCTGATAGCTGCCCGTCAGATCAACGAGAAGCTGCTCGGCAGCGGCTGCATTATCGTCCTTGACTGTGGTGCTTTCGGAAACATTCGATCCTGTGGACTGCTGTGAATCCGACGCGGAGTTATTTCCGCAGCCTGCCAGCAGAGAAAGCGACATCGACATCGCCAGAACCATACTGATTATTTTTTTCTGTTTCATGAATAGTTGTCCTCCCAAAAGAAAATACTGCGGTTAGCGAGTTCTAACCACAGTATCTATTTTATCAGAATTTATTTGCAATTGCAATGACTGAACAGGCTGTTTTCTATCCATTCAGACTTCCTTGCGATATGCCGTCGGCGGAACGCCATATTCCGCGCAGAACGCAGAGGTGAATTTGTTCGGATTAAGATACCCTACCTGCAATGCTATCTCGCCGACTGTTGCACGGCTTTCTTTAAGCAGCCGCTCCGCCACCTGCAATCGGTACTTTTTCATGTAGGAATAAACGGAATCTCCGTAAACTCCTCGGAAGCACTTCTTCATGACCGTGGGTGAAATATTGAATCGTTCAGAAAGCTCCTCTATCGTGTAGTGCTCAGAGAAATGCTCCACCAGAAAAGAATGTATCTGCTTGATGATTTCGATCTGTGCCGACGGAAAATATGTCCTCTTACCGGAGTTCCCCGCAGGGTCAAGACCGGTCAGAATAAGCAGCAGCTCCAGCACCTTTACACGGATATACCCCCATCGTATGGTGGCAGGGACCTTATATAACTCCGAAAAAATGTGCTCGATGGTCGGATCAGCGCGGATAATAGTAAACTCCTCCGCCTGCGACAGCGCCCTGATACGGGATATATTCACCTCCAGCAGCTCCAGCACCTTTTCCATATCCGCAGTGATGGCAGAGAAATCAACAGTCACAGTGACGCCGTGGTAATGCGCGGTCGGGAACTCGGACTGATGCGCGTTTTCATGCAGGGAGCAGAATGAAAGATCCCCCGCGGACATATAGCAGTACCTGCTTCGGTCAAACAGGCACTCGCAGCGCCCCTCCTTGCAGTAATTTATCTCCATGACGTGCATGGCAGGCTGCTGGTTCTTATTGCAATACGCCATGTGCATATCGTTGTAGATAAGCTCGATGCCGGGAAATACCCGATAGATCGCGATATCCCCCGTACCGCTCTCGTTCTCCAGATGGAAGGAGCTGCAGCTTCCGTCGGCTGCGTCGTTTTCGCTGGCAAAAGCTCCGTATAAATCAATACTCGTAAATCTGCCGGGTACGGCTTCGGCCGCGTTTTTGTCAGTGTCCGAAAGTAAGATGTTTTTCGCAAGTTCATAGGGACTTTCCATATGTTATCACCCGATCGTTATATGTTATCTATCCAAAATGTATCGCGCAGAATTGCACGCCAAACTTCCTGTTATAAAATATATCACAAAACAAAAGAAAAATCAATCGGCAATTACAGAATAATCGGGCTGAACATAAACGTCGCCAAAGAAATAATCTCACAGATACGCGGCGCGTATTGAATTATCTGAAACTTTGTGGTATACTGATATAAAACCAGTTTCACAAAAGGAGCACGGAAACAAATGAACATCTCAGAATTTGCAGAGTATGCCGGGGTATCCAAATCTGCGGTCAGCAGATATTTCAATAACGGCTATCTCAGCGGCGACAAGCGGGAGAAAATCGAAAAGGCGATAGAGGAAACCGGCTATTCCCCGAGCTTTTCGGCGCAGGCTATAAAGACGAGGGTCACAAAGCTGGTGGGAGTTATCCTGCCGAAATTGTCGAGCGAAAGCTGCGCCCGCATCACCGAGGGTATAAGTCAGGTGCTTTACGAGCACGGGTATCAGATTCTTCTCGTGAACACCGCCAACGATTACAGCAAGGAGCTGGAGTATCTCGAGCTTTTCCGTCAGAATCGTGTGGACGGCGTGATTTTCCTTGCGACGATATTCACGGAGGTTCACCGCTCGCTGCTGAACAAAATGCACATCCCGGTCGTAATTGTGGGACAGCAGTACAAAGGCTTCAGCTGCGTGTGCCACGATGATTACGGCGCCGCGTATGCGCTGACCGACCTCATGCTGAAAAAGGGAGCAGTCCGCCCCGCTTATATAGGCGTCACCGACGACGACAAGGCGGCGGGAGAAGCGCGCCACAACGGCTTCCTGAAAGCGCTTTCTGACAACGGCGCAAGGCTCGACAAGCGGCACAGCGCTGTTGCAGAATTCACCGTTGATTCGGGGTATAGCTGCGCGAAAAAGATATTTTCAGCGGCCGAGCGCCCGGACTGCATTTTCTGCGCAACGGACAATATTGCGGCGGGCGCGATTCTGTTCTGCCGCGAAAACGGGATAAAAGTTCCCGGGGACGTCATGATCTGCGGCGTTGGTGATTCTAAAATAGGAGCAGTAACAGCCGTGCCGATAACCTCAGCAAGGCTGCATTACAAAACGGCGGGGATAGAAGCCGCGCAGATGCTTCTCAACGCCATCGGCAGAACTTCGGACGTGCCAAAAACAATGAAGCTCGACTACGAAATAGTAGAGCGCGAATCCACAAACAAGACCTAAAGAATATGAAACCGTGTGAAACCTACCATTACTCCGCAGAATGTTTATTTATTCCGTCAATAGACACCAACGGCGGTTTGATGTATAATGTAATCAGCAAATGAAACCAGTCCCACAAATTACATGAAACAATTTATGAAAGAGGGATAATGTATGGATTACAAAAAGACTGCTCACGAGATACTAACCGCGATAGGCGGTAAGGACAACCTCGCAAGCGCCGCACACTGCGCGACCAGATTAAGGCTTGTCATCGCGGACAATTCCAGGGTCAACAAGCCAGTGCTTGAAAACATCGACGGCGTCAAGGGCGTGTTTGAGGCTTCCGGACAGCTTCAGGTCATCATCGGGACGGGCACGGTAAACAAGGTCTACGATGAATTTATCAGCGAAGCGGGCGTTGAAGCCGCTTCAAAGGAGGACGTAAAGGCTGCCGCCGCGGCGAAATCCCCGTGGTACAAGCGTGCGATAAAGGCGCTCGGCGATATTTTCGTCCCGATAATCCCCGCGATAGTCGCAACGGGACTTCTGAACGGTCTGCTTGGCGGTCTTGTTCAGGTGTTCCCGGACATGGCAAGCTCGCATATCTACGAGCTGCTGAACATTTTCTCGAACACGGCGCTTACGTTCCTGCCGATACTCATTGCGATTTCTGCGGCGAAGATTTTCGGCGGAAATCAGTTTCTCGGCGCGGTCATAGGCATGATAATGATACACCCCAGTCTTGTGAACGCGTGGACGGTCGCGAGCGGCGCGGAAACGTCAACGCTCTGGTCGTGGTTCGGTCTGTGGGATATTCAGAATGTCGGCTATCAGGGACACGTTATCCCCGTCATACTTTCAGTATGGCTGATGTCGGCAATTGAA
>CAVIFG010000132.1:0-1009 GCA_963641955.1 Escherichia coli | reverse complement strand
CTGCACAAGAAGGTCCCCGAAATGCTCGACCTTTTCGTAACTCCGCTTGTATCGGTGCTTGTCGCTGGCTTCTGCAGCCTGACAATTATCGGCCCGGTATTTGCGCAGCTTGAATCCTGGGTACTCAGCGGCGCGCAGGCGCTTATCGCAATTCCGTTCGGTATCGGCGCGTTCATAATGGGCGGCGTTTACGCTCCCACGGTGGTTGCGGGCGTACACCATATGTACAATGCAATCGAGATGATGATGCTTGCGGATAACGGCATGAACACATGGATGCCTATCGCTACAGCGGCTAACGTAGCGCAGGGTGCGGCGGCTCTCGCGGTAGCATTCAAGACAAAGAACAAGAAAACCAAGGCGCTGGCTCTGCCCGCTTCGCTTTCAGCTTTCATGGGAATCACCGAGCCTGCAATCTTCGGCGTTAACGTAAGATTCATGCGGCCGTTCATCGCGGGCATGATAGGCGGTGCCTGCGGCGGCGCGCTGGCTTCCATAATGAATGTTTACGCGACTGCAAACGGCGTTACCGGTCTGTTCGGACTGCTCATCACTACCGATTCGTTCGTTGGATATATCCTCACGATGGTGGTTTCCTTTGTTGTTGCGTTTGCGGTTTCGTGGTTCATGGGAATAAAGGAGGAAGCTCCTGCTGAGACTGAAATTCCGGTTGAAAATAAAAATGAACCCGCAGTTCCCGACAACGTAGTACTTTCCCCGCTGAGCGGAAAAGCGGTCGCTCTCGAGAGCGTTCCCGACGCTACGTTTGCGCAGGGCGTACTTGGTCAGGGCGCGGCAATCGAGCCGTCCGAGGGCAGGGTTATCGCCCCCGCTGACGGAACGGTCAGCACAATTTTCGACACTCATCACGCGGTCGGACTTACCCTCGACAACGGCGCGGAGCTGCTCATACATATCGGCATTAACACCGTTGAACTGAACGGCGAGGGCTTCACGGCGCACGTTTCCGAGGGCGACAGAGTGACGCGCGGACAGACCCTCATCACCT